>JAEKLQ010000022.1 GCA_019509785.1 Fibrobacterota bacterium
GAAGGCCAAGGCGGCGGCGCCGGCCAGGGCCAGGGAGCGGAGAGCGGGGCTGAAGAGGATTCGGTTCATGAGTTCTTCCTTTCTAGGCCGGCAACTCCGGCATGGGTTCATGTGTCCCTCATAAGATATCCCGGAACCGGGCTACAGTCAATCACTAATCATGTATATGATAACACCGTTTTGGGGTTTAATTGGGCTAAATTGATTAAAAATGGGGATAAATGAGATCGATATTCGAATTGTTGCTATGAAAACCGATAACGGAAAGGGAGTCCGTGTTAAAGTTCTCGGTACCATGGATGGGGAAAAGGATAACGGATGGGAAGGGTTGGCCGCGACCGGTTGGCTGGGAGGTTTCTTGGGAAGGCGCGGGCTGACGTTTCGACGCCGGTCCGGGCTAGGCCATCGGCCCATGTCATCGACCGAAGTCTCCGACCGGGCCGGTCGATTTCAGGGCAATTTGCTCTGACTGATAGGAACGCCTTGGGCGGTCCATTTGGCATGGTAGCGGCGGACCTTCCCGACCTTGTCGGTATCGGTCACGTCGGCCTCGATGATCTTGTCCAGGAAGGTTCCGATGGCCCGGGCGGAATGCCCATTGGCCAGGGCGGCGGACAAGTCCAAGGCGCCGTTGATGGAGAGTTGGGCCGACGGCACCGCTTGGGACGGGGCGAAGGTGAACGAGGTCGTTACCAGGGAATCGTTCTTGTGCCAGGTGGCTTCGAGACTGTAATGCAGGAGCTTGTTGTCCGCGAAGCGCTTCGGCTCCCCGCCCAATTCCACCTTGTACTTCGCCGTCTTCGACACCATCTTGGCGCCGTCCGGGAAATCGGTTTGCACGGTCACCCAGGCGGTATCGCCGGGCTCGAAGGTGCTGTCTTCGCCATTGCGCACCCCGCGGACCGAGAAGACGACCTTCTTCCCGTCCTTTTCGGTGCGGGTTTCATGGAAGGAAACCGGATAGGTGCGGGATTCGTCCTTGAAGAGGATGGCGCGCATGCGTTGCACGATCAGGTCTACCG
Organism: Fibrobacterota bacterium; assembly: GCA_019509785.1. Lineage (NCBI taxonomy): Bacteria > Pseudomonadati > Fibrobacterota > Fibrobacterota bacterium. The sequence continues at coordinate 1,023 of JAEKLQ010000022.1, forward strand.
TGGGCCGCCCGGACGGGTTGGGGGTCTTCTGCTTGAATTCCACGACTCCGGAATCGCCCGCGCCCCAGAGGACCCCGTCGCCATCGGCATCGGTGATCTCGAAGGACTCGGTGGTATCGGGCGCGGCGCCGTCCACGGTGCGGGTGCGCGCGTAGGCGTAGAAGGCCGGGCGGGCGCCCGCTTGCACGTCGAACTTGCCCTCGGGCGAAGCCAGCACGATGAGCAGCTTGTATTTGAAGCCCGCGGGAAGCAAGGCGGGAAGCTTCTGCAGGAAGATGGCGCGATCGAAGCCTCCGGCGGAATCGGTGTTCTCGTAGCGGAAGCCCGTGCGCCGTCCCGTGGCGATGAGGGTTTCGGCGCCTTTGGATTCGAGCAGGACCCCCAACGCGGGTTGGCCGGCGATCAGGTTTCCGCCATAGCGCCAGGTGACGGTGTCGCCTTTGAGTTTGAATGCGGTCTCGGTTTGCCGGATGAGGCGCACCACCTTGAGCGTAGCCGTGTCGGAGAGGTCCCAATACAAGGTATCGGAAAGAGCGGCGTTAGCTGCTCCAGCGGAGCCGGCGGTCGCGCTGATCTTGCCTGCCGCTATCTTGGGCGCGGACGGGATCGTATCGGGGTCTACCACCAGGGACTCGGCGTCGGCGAAGGTAGGCAGGCTGGAAGGGATGACGGAGAACTGGTCCCAACCGGTATGGTCATCGATATGGGTGGAGGCGGCCGTTCCCAAGGTCACGGTGTTGGGGAAATCCTGGGCGCCCCCGGCGACCTTCTCGTCGGTGGAGAAGATGCAGCCAATGGCGCAGAGGACCGCCGGGATGGAAAGGATGCGGAGAAGGGGCTGCAAGGAGCGCATAGGCTATTTCCGCTTCTTGGTTTTGGGGAAATACTGGATGGACAATTGCATCAACGATTCCGGCTTACCGGAGTCGCCCGCCACGATATCGAGGACCTCCCTGCGGAAGCGTTCGATCTCGCCGTGCAAACGCTTGCGGGCATCCACGCTCACCGAAAGCAACAAGGTGGAAACGTGGCGCTCATCGGTTCCGAAGCGGAAGGGAGCCTCGGCGGCTTGCAGAATCCATTCCCGGTTGAGGCGGCGCACCAAGGCGCCCATGGTCACGGGCGGCTCCACGAAGGACTCGGTCACCAGGTACCGCCCGTCGCCCCCTTGTTTGACCAGCTCCCACTCGCATAGCTCCCGGATATACTTCTTCAAGGCCGCCGGAGCGATGGGCGGATCGAACACGGCAGCGAAGGCTTCATAGTCGCCGCGGAATTCGAAGGCATGCAAGGCGCTGTACACCAGCGGATAATGGAAGTCCTGGTAGTACTTGACCAAGTGCGGGCTCACGCGCGCGAAACGGCTGCGATTGCGGCGGTACAGGATTTCCTGATAGATCTCCTGCCGCTGCGCGTCCTTCTTGGACTGCCCGAAATCCACCAACAGCTTGAAGAATTCCCCTTCCGCCTCGTTCAACCCGAAGGCGGCCACGGTCTTCTTGATGGCGTTGTCGCTCAAGGTCCGCTTCCCGAGGATCACGTCCAGCAAATACCCCGGATTGGAAATCCCCGCATCCTTCGCGAAGCGCCGATAGGAATACTCGCTATCCTGCGCCTTCTTCCACGCGAAGCTCTCTTTCAGGAAAGCCCGGAAATCGTCATACCGATACACGTTCGGCGGCGACTCTTCCTCAATATGCGGCTTGGCTTCCATGGCGTAGATCGCTCCCAAAAGTAAAGATGCCACATGACCCGGTGGTAGTCAATCAATTTTTAAGATAGTGATAACGATTTATTTCAATTATACGGCAAAAAATCCCATTATTTGGTGATTTTTTGGGGATTTAAGTATTTGAAACTATTAATAATGGATAACAGGAGATGCTTGCGCTGCCCCCATCTGCGCTCATCGTCGCCTTACGGTTCGATGTATCGCCAGATTCCGGCGGACCAGCTACCGCCAACGAGTACATATTTGCCAATCGATGCATCATAGGTCACTGCGGTAACCTTTGGCCCGTTGGTCATACCCGCCGGCACCGCCGAAGTCGCCCATACGAAGGATTGTCCATTGCTATCGCCCACCTGAAAGTAGGGATTCTGGTAAGCATTTGTCGCGCCGTTGCAACTGGAGTACACATGATTAGGCGTTCCGTATACGCTCCCACCGCTGAGATCCTGACCGACATGGGTCCACGTCGCTCCCAAATCGGTGCTGCGCGATATCCCTTTGCCTTCTTTCGCATTGTCACCGCTGATGTATACGACACCACCCGCGCCCGCCTGATAAATCTGGGTCCCTCCATGCGCATGCTCGTTGCTGGAGACTTTGGTCCAGTGCGTTCCGCCGTCGGTCGTTCTGACCGTTCCTGCAGAGCCGTCTTGCACCTGCGCGATGGCAATCCAGGTTGTTCGCGTGGTGGCGGCGCTGCCGGTATTGATGAAGAACGGATACCACGAAATCCCCCCATTCATGTCTCCACTCGCATCGTGCCACGTGACGCCACCGTCCACCGATTCCGCAACGCCGCTTTGCTCATGAATCCCGGTGATGAGATGGTTCGCGTCAAACGGGTCGACTTGCGGTGAGTACGGATCGCTATTGGCGTTTCCGCCAAAGGGGATCGCGTAGTTGGCCCATGTTACACCGCCGTCGGTGGATTTGAAAATGCCCGAAACGCCGTATCCCTGGCATGCCCACATTGTCGGCGGAGTATTCGGATCGCGATTTGGATTGAGGTCGATACATTCACCCCACGCGCGGCCGGCGTCCATCACGCCGGTTGCGGTGATTTTCGTCCAGTTTACGCCGGCGTTGGTCGACTTCCAAACGCCTTGATAGCAAGAAAACGCGTAGACATCATTAGGGCGAACCGGGTCGGCAAGGACATCCATCGCCCCGAAGTTCTGGCTAGTCCCGTGAAAATCGAAATCGAGCGTGAAGCCTGCCGGAGTAACATTGGTCCAGACACCGGTTTCGACGGTAAGGGGTAACAGTTTGATTGTCCCGACAGCGCTCTGCGTATTGGCTACGCTGATCTGCCTGCCCGAGTAACCAGTCGCGTTGATGTAGAGCGTGTAATTTGCGCCGACCTTTGATAAATGGCTTTTTGATGATACCGCGAAAAGGGCGGTCTGGCTTGCGTTGCCGCTCTGCAGCAAAGAAGCAGGATAGATCCGCGATCCGTTCGCCAGGTAACTTTCGATACTCACCGTGGAGAGCGGGGTTATACCCGAAATCGAGATTTGCTTTTCATCAAGGATGATTTTCCCTTGCGCGGATTGACGGGTGTTTCGCGACAAAATGCTCGTTGCCGTTCCGGTAAGCGTGAAGATTCCATTTGCTGCTGTTGTCGTCGAGAATTGCGGGAGCTCGAGGAGCTTGACCGAAGCGCTTGCAATGGCCTGCGATGTGGAGCTGTCAACAACGGTGCCTGCGATATTTACCGTCTGGCAATTTGCCGACGCATTTATGAGGATTACAATTGCGGCCGTGAATACGAATTTTTGAGGGAATATAATGAGCCTCCGTTGAGAAGGGCGCCGACCAGGATGAGGATCCCTCTTAAGGTCTTATATTGAAAAGATACCCCGATGTTGACCTATATCCCCAGAATAACGGGAAAAAAACAGTTGTCTGATATCACTTCATCATCCCTATCGGGGGCAGCCATGATGCGGTCCCGACCGCCAGTACCGCATTCAATACCGATAACGACTTAAGGCCCTCCCGACGCAGTTAACGGGTCATGCGCGGGTCAGCCAGACCGGGCCGCGATCGCGGCTGATGCGCGTGAGAGACGGACGGGCTGCGGGGGTGCGTGGCCGGCGAGTTACGAGCGTCACGGGCTGGGGAATGGAATCGTAACCAGGGAATCGAAAGCCCGCACACCCACAAGAAGGACCGCGAAGTCTATTGCGGGCATCCATTCCCCAGACCGTGGATGGACCGCAATTGCGGAAAGCGAGTAGCCGAGCCGGCCACGCACCCCCGCAGACCGGCCGGCCCTAAAGATCAAGCCACGCTCGCGCCAAGAACCTCGCCGCGAGAACGAACCTTAAGAGTGCGCCAAGCGAGCCCTAAAAATATTCCTTGAGGACTTTCTTGTTCGCCACGAAGTAATCGATTCCGGAAAGAAACGTCACCAAAGTCACGATGCTCATCAGCGCATAGGGGGTATACGCCCAGATATCCGGCCAGTAGGGCGTATGTGGCGCATAACGCCGTAGCAAGGTATCCACGATCTCCAGCACCAGGATGGTGATGATGGCCACCCCTTGCAGCGCCGTCTTCCATTTCCCGCTCCGGCGCGCGTCGATGGTCACCCCGGAAGCCGCGCCCAGGGTCCGCAGGGTTTCCACCGTGGACTCGCGGAAGAAGATGACGGCCACCATCCACACCGCCGCGTAACCCGAAGCCAGGAAGCAGAGGAAAATGCCCATGTTCGAGATCTTGTCCGAATAGGGATCCAAGTACTTGCCCAATTGGCTGACCTCGCCGCGTTTGCGCGCCAGGTAGCCGTCGAGACCGTCGCTGATCACGAAGAAGATGGCCAATAGCGCCGCCAGGATCTTGAAGACCAGATGGTTGTCCTGGTAGACCAGGTTGTTGTCGTAGAAGAAGACCCAGATGAAGACGGGGGTGAGGAGGATGCGGCTGAAGGTCACTTGCGTCGCGAGCGAGACGGGCTTGCGCGATTGCGGATCGCGGTAGTAGAAGTACAGGTAGCCGATGCTGGTGGCGATCATCATGAGGATGCTGACGACCATCATGATGCGGGAGTAATGCTCCGAGTTCCAGGTGTAGAGGAGCATGGTGACGTTGAGGGAAAGCGTGGTGATCTTGCTCCAGATGGTCTTGAGCGGTAGCTCGCGGTGCTCTTTGAGAAGGGCGATGGAGAAGATGAGGTAGAAGACGTTGCGCAGGGTGAGGGTGATTAGGCCCGCGCAAAGCATGGTGGGGAAGTTTTCGTTGGGATCCCACAGCATATTGAGGAAGATGGCCAGGAAGATGAGGTTCCCGAGCAGCTTCTCGCCGAGCTCCAGCCAGAATAGGGCCAGGGGGCGCTCGATGTCCTCTAGTTGCAGCTTGAAGGAGGCCCAGAAGCCCATGGCCAGCGAAGCCGAAAGGAACAGGGCGCCAGCGAGCGGTTTGTGCAGGAACAGGCAGACCAAGGTGGCGGCGAAGGTGCCCATCTTGGTGAGGACCCACGCGCGGCCCGCTTTGCGCTTAGGCTCCAACCGGGCCTGCTCTGATTCCGTTCCGGCCGCGGCGGCCGTGCCGGCGGGGATCTCTGCCATGGGGTAAGTATAGGAATTCCCCTAAGCGGGGGCGATGGGCCGCAGGGCGGGGCCGCGAACGGCATCCCCTGGCGGCCGTTAGCATCCCCTCGGCTTCAGGTCTGCGCCAGGATTTCCCGGGCATGTTTCAGGGTCGCCTGCGAGCTTTCGTCGCCCATCATGCGGGCCAGTTCCTGCACGCGTTCCTTGGGGGAGAGAGGGAGGACCTTGGTGATGGTGCGGCCGCCTTCCAGTTCCTTCACCACGCGTTGCTGTTGGGCGGCCTGGGCCGCGACCTGATGCAGGTGGGTGATGACGATGAGCTGATGATGCCCGGCCAGCTCCTTGAGGGCTTCGCCCACGCGGTTGGCGGTGACGCCGCCGATGCCGGTATCGAGTTCGTCGAAGACGAGCAAGGGCCGCGGATCGCTCTTGGCCAGCGCGGCCTTGATGGCCAGCATGATGCGGGAAATCTCGCCGCCCGAAGCGATCTGGCGCAAGGGTTTGGCCGGTTCGCCGGGATTGGCCGCCAGGAAGAATTCGATCTGATCGGCCCCCGTCGCCGTGAGGGCGGCCGTCTCGGAAGCCGGGGCGGGCGCTCCCGAGGCCGGAGCGCCCGCTCCAGAAGCTGGAGCGGGGGCGATGCGCGTTTCGAAGCGCGCGCCTTCCATGCCCAGGCCCTGGAGCTTTTCGTTCACCAGCTTGTCGAAGCCTCGGCTGGCCTCCCGGCGTTTGGCCGATAGGACTTGGGCCAGTTCCGCCGCGCGGGCGAAGGCGGAGCCCAGCTTGGACTTGAGATCGCCGATATCGGCTTCCGCGTTTTCGAAAGCGTCCAAATCGGCGCGGCGTCGGTCGCGCAGTTCGATCAACCCGGCCAGATCGGTATGGTACTTGGCCTTCAGCTTCTGGATCAGGGCCAGCTTGGCATTGAGTTCGTCCAGCTTGGCGGCATCGGCCGATTGCGGGAGGCGGAAAGCGCGTAGGGCGGAGCGCAGATCGGAAAGGGAGGCGCGGGCCGCGTCCAGGGAGTTGAGATGGGCGTCGAAGGGACTCGGGGAAAGGGCCTTGCCCAGGGCTTGCAGCTCGCGTTGCAGGCGCGCCAGCGCCCCCAGCATGTCGCCGTCTTCGCCGTCGAGCACGGAAAGCGAAGCCGCTATGCCCGAGCCAATCTTTTCCAACGAGCTTTGCATCTTGAGTTCGGATTCGATGCGTTCCTCTTCGCCCGGGGCCAGCGGCGCTTTCTCCAATTCCTTGGCCTGGAATTTGAGGAAGTCGTATTGCTCGCGCACGCGCCGGGCGTTCTCTTCGGCCTCCCGCAATTTATCTCCGGCCGCGCGCCAGGCGCGCCAGGCGGATTGGTAGGCTTCCGCCTGGTTCTCGAGCTTGGCGTAGCCATCGAGGAATTCCAGGTGGGTGGCGGGGTCGAGCAGGGATTGCTGATGGTGCTGCCCGTGCAGATCCACCAGATGCGAACCGATTTCCTCCAGCGCCGCCTGGGTCACCAAGGTGCCGTTCACGCGGCAACGGTTCTTACCGGCTTGGGACAGTTCGCGTTCCAGAACCAGCTCGTCGCCTTCGGGATCGATCTCCATTTTCTCCAGGGCCTTGCGCAAGGCCTTGGAAGGCGGCACGCCGAATACGGCTTCCACTTTCAACTTGTCCGCCGATTGGCGGATGAGATCGGCCTTTACCTTCGCCCCCAGGATGAACTTCAGGGCGTTGAGGAGGATGGATTTGCCCGCGCCGGTTTCGCCGGTGACCGCGGTGAAGCCCGGCGCCCATTGCAGGTCGGCGGCTTCGATGATGGCCAGGTTGCGGATCTTCAGTTCGCGCAGCATAGGCTGCCCTCCGGGATGCGATTCATGGCGTTACCGCGCCGTCGCGCGCATGGCGCGAACCCGTCCAGCCCAGCTTGGAGCGGAGGGATTCGAAGTAGGACGAGCCCTTGGGGCGGACCAGGAGCACTCCATCCTTATGCTTGCGTATGAGGGCGGTGTGCTCGGGGCGCAGCTTGAATTGGTTGCGGCCGTCCACGAACATGTTCACTTCTTCGCCGCGGCCCAGGTTGCTGCGTACGCTGATCTGCATGTAGTCCGGCAGGATGAGCGGCCGCACGGAAAGCGAGGTCGGGTTCATGGGCGTCAGCAGAATGGAATCGGCGGAAGGATGGATGATGGGGCCTCCGGCAGAGAGGGAATACGCGGTCGAGCCGGTGGGCGTGGAGACCAGCAAACCGTCCACCCAATAATCGGTCAGGAAGCGGCCCTGCGCGGTGACGCGCAAATCGACCATCTGGTGGCCCATCTGCCCGGTGAAGGCCACGTCGTTCATGGCGATGTCCCGCAGCAGGCATTTGTTGCCCTTGAAGACTTCGACCTCCACCAGCATGCGCCGGCGGAAGCTGTATTCGCGGCGGAGGATCTCATCCAGGATGCGGTGCAGGTTGTCGAGGGCGACGTCGGCGAGGAACCCCACGCGTCCCAGGTTGACGCCCAGGATGGGCGTGGAGGCGCCGTGGACCAAGCGCGCCGCCGAGAGGAACGTCCCGTCTCCGCCCAGGGAAAGGATCATATCGACCTTGGTGCGCAGGAAGGCGTCGGGCTTAGGCCTGATGGTTTGCCGGGCGAAGGGCTTCAAGTACTCGTTCGTGAAGATCTGGATGGAAGGATTCTCTTCGGCCCAACGGGCCAGCAGATCGAGGGCGGGGGCCATGTTCCCGGAGAAAGCCACCGCGCCGATGCTGCGCACCTCCTTCTTCGGGTAGGTAATATGGGTATCGTGCAAGGCGATGGGACCCGGATCTTGCTCCGGGACCGGCGGTACGATCGCCGGCTTGCGCGGGCTCATGGCTTCCCCCCTTGCCTATCCGCGGCCTTATCCGTTCCCTTATCCATTCCCTTTTCCGCTCCCGGCTTCTCCGGCGTTTTTTCCTGGGTCTTATCCTGTGCCTTGTCCTGCGTCTTGTCGGCCGCGGCCAAGCCTGCCATTTGCCCGAGTAATCCCGGATATCGGCCGTCCAAGCACTCCCCATTGCGCAGGGTGGATGCTCCATGCGACTTGAGGCCCATTACCACGGCCGCCAGGGCCAGGCCGGGATGGCCCATGCAATCGTAGGCGCTCCCGTCGTAATCGGATCGTCCGCGGATGACCACGCCGTCCTCGATCTCGCCGATCTCCACTCCCGCGGCCTTCAAGGCGGCCGAAAAGCCTTTCAGCAGATCGCGATCATGCCTGCGCAGGAAGGCGATATCGCGTATCACGGTCTCGCCTTCGGCGAAGGCGGCCGCCACCATGAGCAGGAAGATTTCGTCGCGCATGCCCGCGTGGTTCTCGGCCGCGAAACGCTTGCCGAACAGGTCCGCCGAACGCACGCGCAAGAGGCCCAACCCTTCGCCGTTCCGCTCCCGGCGGCTGATGACCTCGATGTCCGCCCCCATGCGCCGCAGGGCGGCGATGAAGCCGGCCCGCGACGGGTTCAAGGGGACGTTCTCGAGGGTGACGTCCGAGCCTTTGATGAGGGTGGCGGCCAGGCAATATGCCGATGCCAAGGCGATGTCGGCGGGAACGACGTAGGTGATGGGCTTGAGCTTGGCCCCCGCGCCCAGGCGGATACGGGCCTGGGGCTCGCTCTTGCCCGCGGCGCGCATTTGCCGGGCGATACGGCGCGCCAGTTCGTCGCCTTCGGGGGCCTCGTTCTTCTCCGTCCTGATGGGCCCGCCGAATTGGGCCGCCAGGGTTTCCAGCCAATCCGGTCCCGGTTTGGTAAGGGCGAGGTCCAACGCCTGCCCCGCGGCCAGATGGTACGAGAGCAAGGCGAGCTTGGCCTGGAACTCATCCCACCCGAAATCGGCGGGCTTACAAGTCGCCGTCGCCGCGGCGGAAGGATGCAAGAGCGCGGCGACCTTGGGAGTGAGCCCGCTAGGCGCCTGTATCAATAAAGCCTCCGACAGGAGGCTCGCCTCCGACAGGAGGCTCGCATCCGAGGGGAGGCTCGTCTCCGAAGCCAGATTAACCGCCGAAAGAGGAGTTGCCTTAGTGGAAGGCTCCGCCGCATCAGGGTCCGCGGTTTCCGGCGAATCCCCGGCCTCTTCCGCTTCCAGGCGACGCAAGGCGGCCATGGACGGGCTTTCCGAACCGGCTTCGGCGATACGCGCATTCTCGGCGGCGAACGGATCGGGTTCTGATTCTTCCGGATCGGCTTCGGATCCGGAAGCATCGGCTCCCGGCGCCGGCGGGGCCAGGCCCACCTCGTGGGCGGGCACGGTGGAGGCGGGCGCTTCCAGCTTAAGGATACGGCCCAGCAGCTCCAGGGCTTCGCCGGCCACGCAGGCCGGATCGATCGCCAGCGGCCGGCGGCAGCCTTTGGCGGCCAGGAAACCGGCGAGGGTGAGCAATTCGGCCTCATGGCGAACGCGCAGCGGCTCCTCCCCGGATACCGGATCCGTTCCGCCGTGGATGATCCATTGCCCGTCCAGGGCCTGCTGGGCATAGCCCATGCGCACGAAATCCTGCAGGATGTCGCGGAACCAGGGGGAATCCGGCAGGTTCTCCAGGCGCGTGGGGCCTTCGGCCAGCGCGCCCATCAGCAGGGCCTGGTAGCCGGTGAGTCCGTCCCCTTGCAGGGACGGCTGCCCCTTGAGGCGTTTGCTCCGCTTGATCTCCAAAGTCATTACCTCCGACCCTACCGTCACGCCCATGTTACCTAGTCCGCGCCTTGAAGCCGGCCGACCGCAAGGCGGCGATCGCCTTCTCGGCCGCCACGGCCCCGGGGAAGCCCATCATCAAAACCCCGCCCTCGCCTTCGCGTACCTTGAGGATCTCCGTGTCCAGTACGTTCAAGCCGGCTTCCGCCAGGGGCGCGAAGGCCCGGACCAGTTCGCCGGGCTTGTCCTCGAGATCGACCAGGATTTCCGAGAGGGGCAGGGCGAAGCCTTTCTTCGCCGTCGAGAGTTGCGCCCGCAGCCGGTTGGCCTCGCGGAAGTATCCCGCGCCAAGGTCGCCGTCCAAGGCGGTCTCTAGGCCGTCCAGATGCAGGCGAAAGCCGCGGAAAGCCTCGGCCACCGCTTCGCGATTGGTCCGCAGGATCGGTTCCCAGACGTGGAACTGGGACGCCGCCAGACGGGTCATGTCGCGGAAGCCGCCCCCGGCGATTTGCACGCAATTTTCGACCACGTCCCGGCGCCCGCCCACGTAGGCGGCCAGCGCGGTGCTGAGCAATTGGGGGAGGTGGGAAACGTGCGCGGCCACCCGGTCGTGCAGTCCGGCCGGCATGCGCGTGACGCGCGCGCCCAGCCCTTGGGCGAAAAGCCGCAAGCGATCGGCCGCTTCCCCGACGCGGCCCGCCTGCTCGGGCGGGAGGCCGTCGGATTCGGGGCAAATGACCCAGGATGCGTTCTGGAACAACAGGGGATCGCGGGCCTCGATACCGGTCTTTTCGCTACCCGCCATGGGATGCGAACCCACGAAAACCGCTCCGCGCGAACCGTCGGCGGGGAAGGCCGCGCGGCCCAAGGCGCACAGGCCGGCCTTGGTGCTGCCCACGTCGGTGACGATGGATCCGGGCCGGAACGGCGCCGGACGCCGGGCCCAGGCCTCAAGCGAAGCCGCAATCTGATCGATGGGCGTGCATAGGACGAGGAGATCCGCGTCCGCCGCGGCCGCGTCGATTCCCTCGTAGGGAAAGCCGGACTCGATAAGGCCGGCGGTCTTGGCCTTCTCCAGGGTGGCGGGGGACGAGACTCCGGTCACCTGCAATCCGGGCCAGCGCTTGCGCGCCGCTTCGGCCAGGGATGCGCCCAAGAGCCCCAGGCCCACCACCGCCAAGCGTTGGGGCCGGCCTTCCATCAGTGGGATTCTTCCAGGCGCCGATGCTCGGCCATGATGCATTCGAAGATGCGCCGCACCGAATCGTCCGGCAAAGGACCCTGATTCCTGGTTATAACGGATTCGAGCACCTGGCGTTCGCGCTCGCCGTCCAGCACCGGCAACATCTTCTTCTTCTTGATTTCGGCGATGGCTTGCGCGCATTGGGCGCGTTCGTTGAGCAACTCCAACATCCGCAGGTTGAGCGCGTCGATGCGCTTGCGCCAATCGCTCAGGTCCATGATTCTTTGGTAGGGGAAATGAGTGGGGCGGCGAAGGCTTTCAGATCGGCCAGCATGGCGGGAAAGGGCTTATCCTCCATAGTACGGCGTACCAAGGCGCTACCCACCACCGCCCCGTCGGCGAGGCGGCACACGGTGCGTACGTGGGCGGGCGTGGAAATTCCGAAGCCCACCACCACCGGCAGCTTGCTGCCGGCCTTGATGGCGCCCAACTTGGCCTCGAAGTCCTGCTGGAAGGTATCCCGCTCGCCGGTGATGCCGGTGCGGGAGATGTAGTACAGGAAGCCCGAGCCGCTCTGCAGCATCTTGGCCAGCCGGGCGGGCGTGGTCGTGGGCGCGGCCAGGAAAATCAAGGCCAGGCCTTCGCGGTCGCAGACCTTCCGGAAGGCGTCCGCTTCCTCCACGGGCATGTCCACCAGCAGCAATCCGTCCATCCCGGCGGCCTTGGCGCGCACGGCGAAGGCTTCCATCCCGTATTTGTAAATGGGGTTCAGGTACGAGAAAACAATCAGGGGGATTTGCGATTTGGCGCGGATGTCCGCCACCATGCCGAAATAGGCTTCCGCGTCCACGCCCAGCTCCAGGGCCTTATTGGCGGCGGCCTGGTTCACCACGCCATCGGCCATGGGATCGGAGAAGGGATAGCCGAACTCGATTATATCCGCTCCCAGCTTCTCCAGCTCGAGCACCATCTCGACTGTCTCTTTGCGCCCGGGTACGCCCGCGACGAGATAGGGGATGAAGGCCTTCTGCTTCTTTTCCTTCAGGCGCGCGAAGACGGCGTCGATGCGGTTCCCCTTAGCCACGCTAGCGCCCGGGCCTTTCACGCCATCGCCGACGCTCTTCGTGCTGTCGCCCAGGCTACTCACGCGCGCCCCTTCCCGTTCTTTTCCATGGCCTGGGTGGCCGCTCCCGAGGCCGCCATCACCGTGGCCAGATCCTTATCCCCCCGGCCCGACAGGTTCACGATCATCAACTTGTCCTTAGGGAGGGTCGGCGCCAAACGCATGGCATGCGCGATGGCATGCGAGCTTTCCAAGGCCGGGATGATGCCCTCCAGGCGGCACAGGTCATGGAAGGCGCGCAGGGCTTCCGCGTCGGTCGCGTGCGTGAATTCGATGCGGCCCTGGTCCCGGTACATGGCATGCTCCGGCCCCACGCTGGCGTAGTCGAGGCCGGCGGAGATGGAATGGGTCTCCGCGATCTGCCCCTGCGCGGTCTGCAGGATATAGCTCTTGGCCCCATGCAGCACGCCCAAGGTGCCGCCCTCAAAGCGGGCCGCGTGCCGGCCCGTGGCGATGCCTTCGCCCCCGGCCTCCACGCCGATCAGGCGCACCGAAGGCTTGGCGAGGAAGTTCCAGAACAGCCCCATGGCATTGCTGCCGCCGCCTACGCAGGCCACCAGCACGTCCGGCAGGCGGCCTTCCTTGGCGAGGATCTGCGCTTCGGCCTCGATGCCGATGATCTTCTGGAAATCCCGCACGATGCGGGGATAGGGATGCGGCCCCAGCACCGAGCCGAACACGTAATGCGTCCCCTCGATGTTCGTCACCCAATCCCGGATGGCCTCATTGATGGCGTCTTTCAGGGTGCGGCTTCCCGATTCCACCGGCACCACTTTCGCCCCGAGCATCTCCATACGCTGGACGTTGGGGGCCTGCCGTTCCATGTCCACGCGGCCCATATAGACCACGCATTCCATATCGAACTTGGCCGCTACCGTGGCCGTGGCCACGCCATGCTGGCCGGCCCCCGTCTCGGCGATGATGCGCTTCTTGCCCATGTGCCGGGCCACCAGTACCTGGCCCAGGGAATTGTTGATCTTATGCGCCCCGGTATGGTTCAGGTCTTCGCGCTTCAGGTAAATCTTGGCCCCGTGGGTCAAAGATGACCCGGCGCATTGGCGGGTCATGCGCTCCGCGAAATAAAGGGGAGAGGGGCGCCCCACGAAATCGGCCAAATGGCCTTGCAGCTCGCTTTGGAATTCCGGGTTATCGATCAGCTTCAGGTAATGGGCCTCGAGCTCCTCCAGCGCAGGCATGAGAATCTCCGGGGCGTATTTTCCGCCAAATTGGCCGAAACGGCCCCATTGATCGGGATATTGCCGGGGATCCATGACGCTCCTGTTGGCGGGTGGAAGACACCCTGATCGGGGCACGGAAACCCGCGTGCCCATGGGGTGGAAAGGTAGTTTTTCCGGCCTTTTTTGGCTTTCCGGGAGCCATTCCATCCTCGTCTTGCGCAGGACTCGCGGGCGCTCCAGCCAGGGGTTTTTTACCGGGGTTTGCAGGGGGTTCCTTTTGGGCTGAAGATTTCGGAGTGGATCAATTCGGAAACGGATTTTGGAGCGCTCTGGACCAAGTGAGCCCGAGCTGGGAGTAATTTTATCGGCCGATGACGTCCTTCCGCATGCCTTGCAACTTTATTCGGAAGAAATCGTACCGGTAGATTCCGGGAAACCCGTGCTCGCGCTCTACAACTCTCCAAAGAGGAATCATGATTCATCCTTCTATACGCTTTGCCCTATTGCTTGGAATCGGAGTCGCTCTCGCCGATCAGAAAACCATCCGAATCCCCTTGGTCGCCGATGCCCGCGGCGGTGCGCCCGCGACCTGGCATTACACCACGGATGATCCCGGAGTGACCTGGGCCGATACCGATTTCGTGGATGATGCTTGGCAGACGGGCGCCGGCGGATTCGGCAGCGGCAATCCGGACAGCGCCCACGTCAATACCGTCTGGTCCACCGGCCAGATCTGGCTTCGGACCGCTTTCACGCTTCCGGACGTAGCCGTCAATTCCCTGGTGCTGTCCCTCTACCATGATGAAGACGTCCAGATTTTCCTGAACGGGAAGCCCGTTTTCCAGGAAGCCGCTTTCGTTTTCAATTACGAGACCCCTGGCCTGACGGACGATTTCAAAGCCGCCCTGAAGCCCGGGAAGAACGTCCTCGCCATCACCTGCGTCAATACCGATGGGCCCGGATACATCGACGCCGGCCTCGCCGCCTTGGCCGATTTCGAGGCTACCCCCCTGGTCGGGGATGCGCGCGCCGCCGCCCCGGCGGATTGGAGTTTCACCACCACCGATCCCGGTACCGATTGGGCCGGCTCCGCATTCGACGCGTCCGCCTGGACCTCGGGCAAGGGCGGTTTCGGCTCGGCCGACTATGCCACCGGTACGGCCTGGACCGACCCGGATATCTGGATGCGTACGACCTTCCAGGTCACGGCCAAGGCCTCCCAGTACGACCTGAGCTTCATGCATGACGACGGCATGGAGGCGTTCGTGAACGGTACCCAGGTCTTCCAAGCGGCGAATTGGAATACCGACTACGAAGACGCGCTCTCCTCGGCGATTTCCGGCGCCATCTTGGTCGGGAAGAACACCTTATCCGTCCACTGCCACAACGTTGAGGGCCCGCAATTCATCGACGCCGGCCTGTTCGGCCTGGAGAAGCCCGGACCGACCCGCCTCGCGGGCAAATCCCGGATCCTGGCGGCCCCCGGCCGCGGCCCCTCCCTGGTGGCGGGATCCGATTCCCGGCTGGATCTGTCGTCCCTGACCGGCAAAGGCGCAGGGCGGCTGACCGTGTTCGGGACGGACGGCAGGGTCCTGGCCCAGGTCCACACGAGCGGCGCCGCGCGCTCCCTGGCGCTGCCGGTTGCCCTGGGGACCGGCGTTTTCCGGTACCGCTGGGAGGCGTCCCAAGGAAATCTGCAGGGCACCCTTGTGAAGCTCCCCTAGCCGGGGTTACTACGTGGGCCCGGTCACGGTCCGGATCCCTCCGGGCCGAAGATCGGATGGGTTCCAGGCCGGTTACGGGGACCTGAATAGTGGTTGTTCGCCGATGGGGCCGGCCAGGGTTCCGACCCCGTCCAGACGTCCCCAAAAGGGGGGTTTCGCGCATGATACCCCCCTTCCCGGTCCGGTCGGATTCACTAATTCCCGGTTCCAAGGCGTATTTCCGTATACAGAATCGGGCCTTATGGGTATCTTTTGCGCCGTATCGGTTGTGCGGGAATACCCCCGATAAAGGCAGGTCGACGCTATGCTGGCTACCCAAGTCCGACAGAAAGACGCAATCTTCTACTTCGCCGCCTATCCGGCGAAGGCCTTACTGGAGAAGGTGCGTTTCAGCAGCCGCTTCTACGACGAGGGTACTCCCATCGCCGCCGAACCCGCGCCGGAAGGGGACGATATCGCCAAGTTCATCGGCCGTATCGAGAAATCGGACAAGGCCTTCCAGCGCGCCATGGCCCGGGACAAGATCCGCGCCATCCGCAATTTCTACGAAACCGCCAGCACTCAGCCCCCCATTCCCGGGACCGTCCTGCTTTTCACCGCCGAGAAACTGCGGTTCAAGGGCCTGCAAGGGGACGAAGGCGTGGGCCATCTGTCCGAACCGGACAACAAGTACCTCATCATCGACGGGCAGCATCGCCTGGCGGCCCTGCACTTCTTCTTCCGCGAACGCCCGGACGAGGCTTCCTCCATCAACGTCCCTTGCATCATCTTCGATGGCCGGAGCGAGGACTTCGCCACCGAGATGTTCGTCATCATCAATTCCACCCCCACTCGCATCAACAAGAGCCATCTGGTGGACTTGTACGAGCGCGTTTCCTTCGCCTCGCCGGACAAGCGTTGTTCGGCCCGCGTGGTGGAAAACCTGTACGGCCGCGACGATAGCCCGCTGCAATACCGCATCAACCGCTTGGGCGGCAAGAGCAAGGCGGAAAAATGGATCCTGCAGGCCGAGCTTTTCAACGAAATCAACCGCTGGGTGAAATCGGAATGGGATCCCAAGGAGGATCTCTCGCCCACCCATCAGGCGGAGCGCTATTACGAGCAACTGCGTGATTTCCTGAAGGCGTCCGCCCAGGTCTGGGGCGATGCTTGGGGGAATTCCGCCTACATGGTCACCAAGCCGGTCACCATCAAGGCCTTGATCCGCGTCTGCGCCGACCTCTCGGAAAAGGACAGCGAGCCGACGGTGGGCCGCGTGAAGCGCTGGGCGGAACGCCTGGCCCCTTGGATCGAAATGAAGAAGGCGTTCAAGTCCGAAGGCTTCTACGAACGCTTTCCGGCCAAGGGCCAGATCGAACGCGTGAGCCGCATCGAAAAGGATTTGGCCAAAGAAATCGGAGTGTAACGCCGCTCTCCGGGATCGGCATCCGAACGCCCGCCGCGGCGATCATCGAATCACTCTCGAGGTATTTTTTGCGGGATGAGGGGTGCTTGGGCCCGGGAGGGGCCGACGGGCACCCTGCGGCCCAGGATGTTCCGGTACCGGACCCCGGATCGGGATTCCGCCGCGGGATTTTTGCCCTTCCTCAAGGCCGAACCGGCGTTTCGGGTCCGGAAGGACACGCTTACCTGGAGCGTGGGATTGGCGGCTTCGAACGCGACTACTCGATAGGCGGAGCCGGGAACCAGGATGCTATCCGTGATCAGCTTAGCGGTATCCACCGAGATCACCGGCTCGGCGATGGTGATTCCGCCGAAGTAGGTTTTCCCGTTGGCCAATTCCTTGACCAGCTTGCCCGTGAGGTCGAGCAGCTGGTAGGTCAGGTTGGAAGCTTTTAGGCTATCCGTTTTCGTCCCGGTGGATGCGCAGGAACCGTTCCCGCCGACCCGTTTCCAGACTTCCAAGGTGAAGGGGCCGGTCGTCGGGTCGGTCTTTGCGATCCCGTACAAGGAACGCTGTTGCCGGAAGTTGATGGCGGTCTTGATAAGCAAGTCCGAACCGCAGGGCTGGCG
This sequence comes from Fibrobacterota bacterium, assembly GCA_019509785.1. Taxonomy (NCBI): domain Bacteria; kingdom Pseudomonadati; phylum Fibrobacterota; species Fibrobacterota bacterium. The sequence goes on from JAEKLQ010000022.1 coordinate 18,167, forward strand.
TTCGCAATAGAAGAAGTCCCACTTGTAGGTCTTGCCCGCGATAAGGCCTAGAGTATCCAGATCCGCCGAGCCGTCTGCGGGCAAATGCACGCCCCCGAGATCGATGACCAATTTTCCGTTGATAAAAACCCAGACATCGTCATCCCCGCGTACGGAGATTTTCTGGCCGGGCGCATAGGTGAAATCCGCGTGGGACTCGGCGCAGAAATTCCCGTTACGCGCCGGGCCGTTAGTGACCATGAAATCGGTGTCCGGCACCGGCTTGTAGTAGCACGTGGTCGAAGTTTCGTTGAATCGATTAAGGGCCCCTTCTACCGGCCAAAAGCCATGGTCCGGGCTGTCGCGATTGCTGTCGTATTCCCACTGGCCTTCCCTGCTCTTGCCCATGGGCAGGTCATAGCAGCTTTCATAGTTCTGCAACGGCGGGGGCCGGGTCGAGTCGGTGACCCACCAATCGTCGAAATGGCTGAAGGAGATATCCCCAACAATGGCCGGATTTAGGACCGGCTTGCGGCCCGGTTCGGGGCCGATATCCGGCATCACTATGCCTTGGACCAAACCATCGCCGCCGCCGCCTTCGAAGTCGAAATTGGGATGGTCCTTGCTGAAATCGCGCACCGTCATCGATAGCATGTATCGGCACGTTCCCTCTACGTTGGGGAAGGCCGCGGTCCAGGATTTGGCATCGGTGTTCAACCACGGGGTTGGCCCGTACTGCGCGAACAGGGCGGCGAAGTCGAAGTCGTCGCCGGCGCCAAACCCGCTCTTACCGTAGGTCCCGGCGTCGCCGATCTCCGCGAAATGGCCTCCGGTCATGGTCGTATCCAGTATCATGGCCGAGAACCAGCCGCAATGACCAGATATCGTGGTCATGTTCCGGGTCTTGGTCCCGGAGATGAGTTTGGGGGCAGTAGCGGACCAGGGATTGAGGATGTTCACCAGCTTGGGCGCCCGCGTCAGGATGTAGGGCCGGGCGGTGGGGGGAGCGGTAGGATCGATGATGATCCAGATTTCCTTCTTCCCTTGGAAATCGGGCAGGGTGAAGCGCGGGGAGCCGATGACCCCCAGTCCGTCCTTGGACAAGTAACTGCGAAGGTATGGGTCAGTGAAATAAAAGCCGTCCGGGTTGTCGTACAGGCCCGACTTGGTGAAGGTGTACGAGTACCAGTACTCTGCGTCTTTGGTCAGCCCGGCTTTCACGTTCTGGATCACCAGGCTATCGATGTCGTCGAGCGGGAGGAAGACATGCACGGTTTTCCCGCCCAGGGAATCGGCGGGAGCTTGAGCATGGGCCGGAACTACAGCCGCGAAGCAGGCAACCATTACGAATACGGAAAGCGGGGTGGACCAGGGTTTCAGCATACCCTACGGGTGGGCCTTCCGGCTGCTTGCGGCGACTTCCCGCTGGGTGAAAACCAATTGCACATCGTCCGCCTTGGCGATGCCGGTCAAGAAGCTCCGGGCTTTGGCCACGTTGGCGGCGGTTACCGGATGGCCCAGGTTGAAAGTGGCCTTCCGCACGTAAGTAAGGGTTTTCCCCTTCAGCTGGATCGAAAGCGAGTATTCCCCGAAAGGCGTCTTGAGGGATACGGGCGGAGGCACGCTCAGGAGTTTCCAAGTGGGGGGGAAGGAAACGGACGTCGTTTGCTGATAAGCGTCCAGGCTGTAGGACATATCGTAGAGATCCATGCCCTCCGGATAGGGTTCGTCCACGGGGATTTCCCCCGCCGATAACTTGTCGGGGATATACAGGCTGAAGATCCGTGTGGGCCCGGCGGATTTTACGGCCTGGCGGGCGCGGAAGTTGAATAGGTAGCCCGAGCTGTCTACGGCAGGATCCATGTCGTCGAAGGCGGTGGAATCCAGCGCGATGTCGGGATAATCCTGGGATAAGGATTGGCGTAACCGGTTCTCGCGTTCTTCACGGGAAAGGAAGCGATAGGCGGCGCGCGTGGTGTTGGCAGCCCCGGCGTAGCGGGTATTCCGGGAAACGAAGATGGCGTCGCCGGAATCGTCGAGGCGGCATTCGACCTTGCGGACCACGCGGCGCTTGGAAGGCGGGTCGACGGGAAGGGCGGCCAGCTGGTTGTTGCCGCGGCGGACCACCAGGGCGATGGAGCCCTGGTCCATCTTGTCCAGGTCGGTCCAATGCAAATTGGGATCGGTCAGTTCCATATAATGTTCGGCGCCGTTCAGGGTGTAGGCGAGGATGCAATGGTTGAAGTACGGGCCGATGGGGCCCGGACGCGTCCCCAATTCGTTCCGGGTGGCCACCAACGCCAGATAGGCGGGGATACCCGCCAAGTCCAGCAGGCTCTTCGCCAAGGCGCTCTTGTCCTTGCAATCGCCGAGGCGGGAGGCCAGCACCTCTTGCGCCGTCTGGGGCACCCAGCCGCTTTGGCGGAAGGAGAGGCTGCTATAGGCGATGCCGCTGCTGACGAAGCGTTGGACCCGGGAGAGCTTTTCCTCGGCGGTGGTGGCGCCGCGGAACAGGGAATCGGCCAATTTTCTTAGTATGGGCGAGGCGGCGGTCTTGTTCTCGGTCAGGTTGGCGTACCAATCCGTGATCTTCCCCCAGTCGGAGAATGTGGAATAGACCACGTCCGGCTGGGAAGCATCCGTGGAAGGCAGCCAGCGATCGGAGGGGGAGACCGTGTAGGGCCCGCGCCGGAAGGAGCGGATGCGCACCCCATCGCGATCGGCCGACGCGACGCTCACATGGGGGCCGCGAACCTGCCAGGCGAGGGTGTCCGCGCCTGCCATGAATAAGCCGAGGCGCGAGTCGAAGACCGGCATCCCCAACTTGAAATCGAAGCGGCCCCAGGCCTGCCGCGCCATGTCGCCGTCGTAGTCGTCCTTCGTCACCCATTCCATGACGATGGCGTCCCCGGGCTCGGCGGATTTGAAGACCATGTTGCTGCCGCGGACTTCCGCATCCACTTCCCGGCCGGACGATTTATGGGTATAGGCGCGGAGGACGTTCAGGGTCTGGTAGGTCCGGTTGTAGGGGATCTCGTAATTGGTCCAAAGGCTTACCGCTTCCTGGGACGGCAATTGGACGACCAGGAAGTCGCGCCGACGCACCGCGCGGCTGGGATACCAGAAGACGTCCTCGTAATAGGCGACGATGGCGCCCCGCTCGCGCTTGAGGCCTTCCCACTGGGAGGCCGCCTGCAAGAGGCTGTCCAGCGGGGGCAGCGGCGAAAGGGACTCGAAGGTTCCCTTGCCGCCCATTTCCTGGAGGTGATCCCAGGAATCGAAATCGTTGTAGTTGTACGATACGCTGGCGGTCAGGGTCTTGCGGGCGTCCTCCTTATGCTCGGTGAGGAGTTCGAGATTGGCCTTGAGCCCCAGCACCACCGGATGGGTGGGCGCCAGCGTTTCGGCCGCGGCCAGCGCCTTCATCGCTTCCGGGTATCGTTTCAATTGCAGGAGGACATTGGTGAGCAGGATGGGCAGGCTGGGGCTCATCGGCACGTACTTCATGCCTTGCTTCAAGGCATCGATGGCGGGGGCCGATTCGCCGCCCTTCAAGTAAACGTCCGCCAAGTTGCGCCAGGCATCGAAGCTGCCGCGGTTATGCTCCAACATCTTCTTCCAGACCTTGACCGCCTCGTCCTTCTTGCCCTGGCCTTGGTACACGGAGGACAGGAGGGTGGCGGTCATTTCGTCGAACCGATCCAGCTTTTCGATGCGGCCGACCAGATCCATGATTTCCGCTTTGCGACCCAGTTCGCCGGCCTTGGCCATGCGGGCCATGAGGCCCATCTCCTTGTCCGCGAACTCCTTGGGGCCTTTGGAGATGAACTCCAGCGTGGTCTGCGCGCCCGCCGATTTGGAAAGATGGTTAAGCTCGTGCAGCCAGCCCATGTAGCAGTAAGGGCTGTTCTTGTAGGCCGCCTTCAGGTATTCCTGCGAACGGGTCGTTTGCCGGCTGCGCCTCAGGGCCTCGGCCAGCAGGGACTGCCAGACGGCGCTCTTGGGGCTGCGCTCCAGGCGCGCCAGGGCCCATACCTCCCCGCTATCGGTCATATCGTTCACGTTATAGCTATCCATGAGCAGCAGGGACGCGTCTTCATCCTCGGGATCAACGCGCAGGCGCTGCTTGAGGTAGGCGATATTACGCTCGTCGAGCGGGGAACGGTCCAGGCGTTCGGCCTGGCCTTTGTCCTTGGGATAAGCGCCCTCCGGTTTGGCCAGCTTGAAATCCGCCAGTCCCCGGCCGTCGGCGTCCAAAAGGCGCAGTTGGAAATTGGAATTGCGCTCCTCGTTGCCGAGCTTGACCAAGATCCGGTTCATCCCTTTCTTAAGGGTCACTTCCTGGCTGAAGGCGTCTTCGCCGGTATTGCGGAATACCCGATCGGCCAGCACCAGCTTATCGTTCACGAACACCTTGAAGCTTCCCGAGGCCCCGAAGCTGATCCACGCTTGCCTATCCTTGGGGACTTCCGCCTGGGTGGCGAAATAAAGGATGGAGTTTTCGGAGGGAAGATGGTTCTGGCTGTACACCCACGTGGCCGGGGCTTCTAGCGAGATGGGGAACCAACGAACTTGGTTGCCGTTCTTGCCCGCGTACTCCTTCCCGAGTTCTACCGATGCCTCGGGAGGATACGCAATGTCGAACCCGCTTCCGGATATGTTGGAAAAGGGGCCGACGGCCCACCATTTGCGCACCAGGCCCAGGCCGTCCTCGATCCGGCGGGCTTCCTCGGTTTCGCCGTCCGCAGCCAGGCGCAAGGCCAATTCGCTGCCTACCCGGGCCGTATACAGGCTCGGCCGCTTCTGGAGGTCGCGGGAAACCTTATACCCGTTCGCGAGGTTGTGCCCGTCCCAATGGCGGGAGAAGAACATGTGCCGGATATTCCCGGCCATGAAGGCGGTCGTATCCTTGTCCTTGAGGAAGGCGGAGTAGGCGTAATCGGCCTCGGCGAGATTGTCGCCCATGAAGCGGGCGATGACGCTCAGCCCGCGGTACGCCTCGCCCGCGACCGCATCCGCGCCCTTGCTGTTCTTCTCGAACTCGGCGCGGGCCTCCAACGGTTGGTTGTCGATGAAGAGTTGCCAGGCGTGCTTGTTTTCCGGATGGGCCCCGGCGCCGATGGCGAAGCATGCCGACAGGGCGGCCAAGGCGATGCGGATGGGTTGCGCGAGATACGGCAATAGGTGCCCCTTTGGCGAAAGTGTGCGATGCGCGGTACGGGCCAGATTATACAGAATCCTACCGGTTCCAACTAGGGTGGATGGCCTTTTCGGAAGCAGGAACCCTACGGCCTAGGGCGTTTCGGTACCGGGGTTTGCGAAGGGATCCTTCCGCGGGAACCCGGATCCGTTTCAGAACCGATGCGGCGGACGGGACCCGGAAGGTCACGCCGACCTCGACCGTAGGATAGGCGGCCTCGAACGCGACCAAACGATAGCTGTCTCCGGCGGTAAGGCTGCTGTCGGGGATCAGCTTGGAGGTGTCCAGCGCGATGACCGGTTCGGCGATGGTGATCCCTCCGTAATAGGTATGGCCGTTGGCCAGCTCCTTGACCAACTTGCCCGCGGCGTCGAAGAGCTGGTAGGTGAGGTTAGTCGCTTTCAGGCTGTCCGTCTTCGTCCCAATGGAAGCGCAGGAACCGTTTCCGCGGGCGCGTTTCCAAATCTCTATGCTTACGGACCCGGGGGCGGATCCGGGCATCGCGATCCCGTATAAAGGAAGCGCTTGCTTGAAGTAGATGGAAGTCTTGATGCGCAAGGCTGAGCCGCAGGGCTCTCGATTGCATTGGAAGAAGTCCCAAGCGTAGGTCTTGTTGGGGGTGAGGCCGAGCTTGTCCAGATCGATGGAATCGGACATGGGCGCATGCACGCCTCCCAGATCGACCACCAGCTTACCGTTGATGAACACCCAAATGTCATCGTTCCCCCGGAACGCGAAATGCTGCCCGGTTTCATATGTAAAGCTCGCATGGGACTCGGCGCAGAAATTGCCGTTGCGTTGCGGGCCTCCGGTCACCCAGGTGGAGGTATCCGGGAGCGGCTTCAGGTAGCAGGAAGCCATGGTCTCGCTGAAGCGGTTCTTCCCGGCCCCTTCCGCGGGCCAGAAGCCATGGTCCTGGCCGTCCCGGTAGCTGTCGTATTCCCATAAGCCGTCGTTGCTCTTGCTCATGGGCAAATCGTAACAGCTTTCATAATCCTTCAAGGGATCCGCCCGCGTCGAATCGGTGGCCCACCAATCTTCGAAATGGCTGAACGCGATGGCGGGATCCTGGGCGGCATTGGCCGGGTTGAGGACCGGCCTGTGATCCGCCCCGAGAACCGGCTGTACCACGCCCTTCATCAAATGGTTTCCGGTCAGGCTGCCGAAATCGAAATCCGGATGGGCCTGGCTGAAATCGCGCACCGTCATCGCCAGCATGTATTGGCAGGTTCCTTCCAGGTTGGGCCAAGTCCCGGTCCAGGAATTGTCCTCGGTGTTCAGCCAAAGCGCCGGCCCCTTTTGCGCGAACAGGAAGGTGAAATCGTAGTCTTCGGTGCTGCCGAACCCGCTCTTCCCGAACGCCTCGGCGCCGCCGATCTCGGCGAAATGGCCCTTGGCCAGGGTCGTGTCCAATATCAGGGCCGAGAACCAACCGCAATGCCCGGACACCGTCGTCATATTCCGCGTCTTGGCGCCGTAGATCAATTTCGGCGCCGTGGCGGGCCAGGGATTCAGGATGTTCACGGTCTTCGGCGCCGAGGTCATGATGATCGGCGGCGCGGTGGCGGGACCGGTCGGGTCCGCTATGATCCAGATTTCCTTGCTACCGTGGAAATCGGAGAGCAGGAAACGCGGCGCCTCGGCGGCCCCTAGTCCGGACTTGGAAAAAAGCAGATTATGGGACGGGTTGGAGAAATAGAATCCGTCCTGGTAATCGTAGAAGCCCGCATGGGTGAAGGTGTAGGAATACCAGTACTGGGCGTCGATCTTCATCGGGATATTCAGGTTTTCGATCCATAGGGTATCGATGCCGGGGCTGGGGAGGAATACGTGCACGGTTTTCCCGCCCAAGCTGTCCGTGGGCATCGTTTGGGCGGAAGCCCCATGCGCCATGAACTGGATGGCGGCGGATAGGCAAAGGAAGATGGAGCGGGGTCGCGGCATGTTTCACTCCGGATGCGGATTCCGAATCGACCAGGAAAAGATAGTCTAAGGGAGGATGGGATTCCCGGCCGTCCGGAGGACGCTTCCGGAAAACGCCCTCAGAATAGGGAAATGGGGCGGGAGTATTCCCCGTTGGGCGTCCTGACCAGAGCCAGATAGACGCCCGCGCGGATCCCGGCGCGGCCGGGGATATCCCTGAACCGATAGGTTCTAGACCCTATTCCTTGGTCGCTCCAAACGCGGCGTCCATCGAGGCCGTAAAGGGAGACCAAGTGGGGCCCGGTTTCGGTAACGGCGATACCCATCGGATCGATCCGGATTTCCGGGCGAGGGCGCCCCGTTCGTTTCGCGGCGGCGGGGACCCGGCAGGCGCCTTTGTAGGTCACCCGGAAGGCTCCGGGGTTGACGCCGGATTGATAAGGCAAGCCGTCGTAGTTCAGGATGTAAAGCGCGCCATCCTTGCCGTACATGCCCTGGATGAAATTGCGGATGGGAAAATTCTTGAAAATGCCGTCCCCATCCAATTTGATGGGCGCGCCTACCGTATGCGGGGCGGACTCGGTGGAATCCACCTTCACGCCCCAGAGCCCCCCGTCGAATCCCGCCATCAGCCAGGTATCGTCGAAGTGGGGAGGGAATTTGAAATCGTTGTCCAGCGATGGGTCGAAGGCGTAGATGGGCCCGCCGATGGCGATGTTCGTCAACCCGTTGATGGCGCCGGGAACGGCCGGGGGCAGATCGGTTACGCCGCTGTTCAACGGCGAGGTATTGAGAGGCGCGTCCGCGTTCTTCCCGTTGTCGCAGACGCGGAGATTGTCGCCGTGGAAATAGGGGAACCCGGCGAAGGCAGGATGGCTGACGATGTTGAATTCATCGAGTGCGCTGCCGTAGTTCGACGAACCCCATGCCAACCAACGTTTGGTGGGATGCACCGCGACGGAGAAGTTGCTGCGCTCGCCCTTTACGTACACTTCCGGCAGCACCTTGGAGGTATCGCGATACTGCGAGGACAAGGTGGAAAGGCCTTGCATCGCATACTGATCGGCCCAGTACTCGCCGAAGTTCCCCTTCGGTATGGAGTAGCCTTTGGGCGAATCGTCGGGATGGATGCGGAAGAAGCCGCCGCGGAGGCTGTGCGTATCCGAAGCGCCCCATTCCGCGCTTTGCACGCTATCGGTTTTAGACAGCACGTTGCCTCCCGCATCGCATGCGGTGGGATCCACATCGCTTCCGTTGGTGCCGACCGCGACCCACAAATCCCCGTAAGCGTCGAATTGCATGGGGCCGCCGCTATTCCAACTGTCGGTGCGATTACCCAGGATGTTGATGAGGATCTTCTCGTTGGCCATGTCCAAGGTATTGTCCGATTTCACCGTGAAACGGGAGAGCCGCAATTGCCGGTTTTGCCCGCCAGGCGAGAAATCCGGGTAAACGGTTTGGAGGGGGCTATACCAGGCGTAGAGGTAGCGGTTGGTTTCGAACGCGGGATCGAAGGCCACGCCCATCAGCCCATTGTCGCCCTGCGAACCGGGTCCCGAATGGACGTCGATATGGCCCATCGATTTCACGGTCTTCGCGGCCCCGTCGTACCATTTCATGTCTCCCGTGCGTTGCACGAAGACGATGTCGCTGTGATCATATTTTCCGGACGCGTCATTCACCACGCGCACGTCCATATGGACCGGCTCGGATAGGGCGGAGTCCTTCGCGGCTTGTCCGCTGCCTTGCTTGTTGAATAGTTCGGCGACCTCGAAATCGTCCGCGCTTAACTGGACGCCCGGACATGAGGAGGAGGTAAAATCGGCGCGGGCAGCAAGGGCGGCCGCGGAGAAGACGAAGCAAAGGCGCGGTAAGAACCTCATATTGAACCTCGCGCGGAAGCGCCCGATCTCGTGGTACAAACGGATGCGGAAAAACACCTGCCCAAAAAAAGTAGTCAGATTGCGCGGATTGCGCTCGCAGTGATCGGGGCGATCATCTCCCGGAAAGACGAAATCAAGCGGGTTATTTGGTCTTTTCCACCCGATCTCTGGCCTCACCCACGAGCCTGCCCAGAGGTTCTTCCCTGCCGGGGCGGGAAACGTCGGTTTTGCTTTCCCCCAAATCCAGCAGATACTTCTCGATCTCGCGGAACGAATCGGCGCGATAGCTCGCTTGGGAATCCAGGTTGTTCACCTTGCCTTTGACGAGCGAGACCCGCCGGGGGACCCGCGTTTCGCTTTTGGGTTGGATGATCAGGAGACCCCGGTACTCGGGGGTGCTTTCCGAGGGTTCCAGAGGCCCGGTCGGGGGATTTTCCATCGCCGCTTTGAGCCGCGATACCAGGTCCTCCTTCTTATCGTCTTCGCAAATAAGGTAGGCCGGCCGCGGGCGCCCCGAAAACATCATCAGCTCGACGCGGATGCAATTCTTGGCCGTGTCCGCCTGGGATGCCGCAGGCGCCTGGGCCCGCGAGGCGGATACGCAGAGAGCTAACGATCCGGCCGCGATTAGGATGCGCGAATTCATGCTTTTCCCCATGCGAGATTCACCGTACATTGGCGTCTCCGCCGCAAGTGCAATAGAACCCGCCGTTATCGGTGTAATTGTGGACGCCATAATTGCGATTAGCCGTGAGCGGATTCAAGATGATATTGTGGCCGGCGTCGAGATCGGTCGCGGGCGAATCCGAGATTTTATGGGTCCATTTTCCATTGGCCTTGTCCAGGCGGTACCAATGGTAATCGACATGGGGCGCTACGGTCATGAATACCAGGGTGCCGGCGTTGGGGCAGGTATAACCGTTTCCGGGAAAGTTCCAACCCACCCAGGTCAGCCCGTCGTTCAAGGCCGCGGTGCGAATCTGGGACACCACATCGTCCGTCTCAGGCGCGCCCGAAGCGAGCCCAGGGGTGGCGAAGGTGAAGGTGGCCTGGTTGTTCGCGTAGTTGTAGCAATTGTTCTCGGACTGGACGAAAGGGTTCGTATTCCATTTCGCGAACTCGGTAACGGGAGCGACGCATAGCGAAACGTCTTCGATCGCGCCTTTCACATAGAGGTTTCCCGCATCATCGATGGAGGCCATCACGGTGCCGTCCGCTTTCTTGAACCGGGTCCTGCCCGGAAATGAACTCTGGAAGGTTTTGATGATCCCTTTCAGGAAGAGATCGTTGTTGACGAATGCTCCCGATTCGCCTCCCCCGGCAGCATTGACATACAACGATCCGCCGATGGGCCAGGTGTCCCCGAGGGGGACATTGGTGAATATCCTGCCTTCGGGTTGCACGTTTCCGTTCGACTTGAAAATGACGCCGCGGCCGAAAATGGGCGAGGAGATTTTCAAATCGATGGCGGAAGCGGGCGCCGCTGCGGCGGCGGCCAAGGCCAGCCAGCCCAAGGCCCGCAAGCCCTGGCTCGATAGCAAGCGTATTATCATCGGTTCCATCCTTTCTCGCGTTCCGGTTTCGCTTTATTTGGACAGCTTGGCGAGGGCGTCCTTGAGGGCGGCGATTTCGGCTTGCTGTTCCTTGATGGCGCCGACCAGGACCGGGATCATCCCGGTATAGTTGACGCTCTTGAAGGTGGCGGAAGCCCCGGGAGCCGGGTTTTTCGCTTCGCCGGGATCTTCGGGAATGGGCACGTCCGTTACCAGTTCGGGCAACACCGCCGCTACGTCGTCGGCTAGTAATCCGAGTTGCCTCCTTTCCGGAAGTCCTTTGACCCGGGTTTGGATGGCGTCGAAGTTATAGCTGCTGGGACGCAATGAGGCCAGCTTCTGCAGATTGCCTTGCAGCGGTTGGATGTTGGTCTTGAGGCGGGAGTCGGAAGGATTGCTGAGGGTGCCGGAGATGTAGACGTTGCCCTGGAAGTACCCGGCATAGGCGCCGGTCCCGGAACCGGAGGCGTATACGCCGTAATTGTTGCTCGTGCCGCCGTATGCGACGAAGTAGCCTCCGAAGCGCGAACCGCTCCCGGACACGGTGGACCAGCCTCTCACGCCGATATACCCGCCTTCGCCATGGACCCCGATGCCATAGAACGGTTGCGGAATGGATTGCCCGGAGACCGCGATGCCGTCCACCGCCGCTCCCGAAATGTTATGGGAACTCACGATGGGGTTGGTGGACGCGTCACCGTCGGCACTGATCTGGGCGTGCCCGAGAGCCGCCGCCATGAGCACGCAGAAACCGGTGGTGAGCAATCGATTCGTGGGCATGCAATCGCCTCCTGAAGGGGTGGATTTTGGAGCCCATAAAGACAGTCAAGCCGGGATCGCCAGGCAACCCTTTTCAGTTCAGCGATTGCTGAACACGGCCGCCCCGCTTCCGTATCCGGAATAGAGACCAGCCAGGACCTGGGTCCTGAGCCTTTCATCCGCTATCTTGCGCAGCATGAACAGATGGGCGAGGAAATCCCTCTCCATGGCATCGAGCTTGAACACCCGGGCCAGCCCGTCGATCGATTTCGCCGAGGGTTGGATGCGGCCGTTGACGATCTGGCAAAAGACGGCCGGGGATCGGAAACCCAAGCATGCGGAGATGTAGCGGTGCGAAATGCCGGGCTCGGCTTCCTTCAACGCCTGGTAACGCTGCTTTAAGAAGCCGCCCGGTTCCCGGAATTCGAAAATGGAATAAGTCATTCGCGGTCCCCCCAAGGTGTTGCCCCCTTAGATGCTCTTACCGCGACGATTATATCAGGGAATGCTCCATGGGAACGGGATAGGGCCGCTTAGCCCAGTTTCAAAGGCCCGGCCGCCGGCGCCGTCCCGGCCGGCGCTTCCAGATTACCGGCCAGCAGGCGGCGATCGAATATTTCCAAGGCCAGATCGTAGACGATATCCGCCAGGGCCGCATCGAAACGGTGGCCTTCATCCCGGATGAAGGCGTGCTGGGCGTTGAATTCATGCCACGTGAAATTCGTTCCCGCCGCGGTCAGGGCGCGATAGATCTTGTCGCGGCCTTCCTGGGGAACGTGGGGATCCTGGCGGCCCCAGACCATGAGCAATTCGCCTTTGATGCCGGGGATGCGGGCCAGGGAATCATCCTGCATGCCTTTGCCCAAGCTGCCCTTGTGGATGTCGGTGGCATACAGGCAGACGCCGGCCAGGACTTCGTGGTTCATGGCGCAGCGGAAGCTCAAATGGCCTCCCAGGCAGATGCCCATTGAGCCTAGGCGCCCGTTGCAGTAGGGGAGGGAACGTAAATGCGCGAGGGCGGCGCGCGCGTCGGAGTCGTAGGCGGAGAGTACTTTCTCGATCTTGTAGCGATTGCCTTTGTCCGTGCCGTCCTTGTCGTAGGCCAAGGCGCAACCGGCGGGTTCGAATTCGTGGTACACCTCGGGAGCGGCCACTACATAGCCGCGGGAAGCCAAGCGGCGCGCCGTGCGTTGGATGGGCCCGGTGACTTGGAAGATTTCGGAGAAGAGGACGATCCCGGGGAAAGGTCCGGATCCCGATGGGCGGAAGCGATGGATCCGCATGGGCCCGGTGGATGTGGAAACGTCGGCGAAATCTTCTTGGATAAGCATTAATCCCTCCCCGTCGCGGCGCAGGCGCGCCGGACGGGGAGGAATACTAGCAAACAGGCCTATCCGTCAGATCGTCGTACCACGCCTGCCTGTAAGAAAGGAGATCAAGGCGAGCACCAGGAAGACGAAGAACAGGATTTTGGCGATACCGGCAGCGGTACCGGCAATGCCGCCGAAACCCAGGACGGCGGCCACGAGCGCGATGATAAGGAACAAGATTGCGGCGTTCAGCATGTTTGCCTCCGGTTGTGGATAATCTGAAGATATGTTCTGACCTATCCGGGGCAAGACCAAATTTCCTACAGAATAGGAAGGGGCGACCGCGATTGCGCGCGTATTCAGCGGAATAACGAATGCGCCAACGCGCGGAGCTCCTCGGCCTGGATCATGACCAGGGTTTCCATCGCGGGCGATTCCTCCTTGGCACGGCGGCGCGCCTCGGCGTTGAAGGCCGGGGCGGACCAGATTCCCCCGGGGAGCAAGGCGGCGCGTAGGGCGGGCGGCACGGGCAAAACCGAAAGGCGCTCCGCCAGTATAAGGTAACAGGGGTGTTTCCCGGCCCGGCTGAACCAGTAATCGGCATTTTCGTGATCGCCTTCGCGGCGATGGAAAATGGCGTGCAGCAGATCATGATCGGGATCGCCCTCGCGCGATTGCGCGATTTCATGGGCCTCCTCCCCATGATCATGCCAGAGCAACGCCAGGCCTTCCAGTACACGGTGCCGCGTTCCGGGAGCGGAGGGCGGCGGATGGGCCGCAGCCAAGGCCAGCACCGAGGCGGCATCGCGCGTTCCCGGCCTGGCGGTCAGGCGCAGTCCGGGCGGCCGCGCCGTAAAAACGGCCTCGCAGAAGGCTATCGCAGCGTCCGTGCCCTTTTCCATTTTTCGCGCCGGCATGCCGAACTCCTCGCCTTATTCCAGAAAAGGTCAAAAATAGTTTCCCCCGGGCTTGCTAAGTTATTCTTCCTCGAAAGGTTAATTGCACTATGTATTTACGATCCGCCTTTTCCATGATTTTATCGACGCTGGCCGGGTGCGTTTCGTTGACCTGCGCAACGCCCGAAGAGTTCCTGCTTCACCCGGGTTTCGACTTGCTTTCGCTCCGCCCGAAAGGATTCGAGCCGCGGGTGGCCGGCCTCGCGGCCCTTCCCGGGGATCGCCTGGCCGTCGCCACCTGGCGCCCGAACGAGATCTGGATCCTATCGGGATACCATGGGCCTTTGGCGGGGATGAAGGCGCGCAAGGCCATGGGCGGCTTCCACGAACTCATGGGCCTCTGCGCTTTGGGCGACACCTTATACGCCGCCGATCAGGATTCCATCTACGTCCTTCGCGATACCGATGGCGATGGCCTGCCCGACGCCCGTAAAGGCGTGGGCGCGCTCCCCTGGTCGGGATCGTTCCACGAATGGTCCTTCGGGTTGGTGCATACCGGCGGCCGTTTTTACACCGCGCTGTCGGTGGCGGCCAAGAACAGCCTGGCCACCTTGGATCCGCAAAAGGATAATCGCCGCGGCTCCCTGGTTTCCATGGACCCAGCCGGCAAGCTGGAAGTGGTCGCCAGCGGCCTGCGGGCCCCGGACGGCCTTTGCCTGGGGCCCGATAGCGGCCTCTTCGCCACCGACAATCAGGGCACCTGGCTGCCCGCGAACAAATTCATCCATGTGCAGCCCGGCCATGGCTACGGGCATCATATCCGTCCCGCGGGCGCCTTCGATGAGGGATATCCCTCCCCGCCGGCGGTTTGGCTGCCCTATGGTTCGTTCACGAAATCCCCGACCCAGCCGGCTTACCTCACGGAAGGGCCGTATGCCGGGCAGTTCCTGGTGGGCGATATAGCCTACGGCGCGATGCGGCGCATCGCCATCGAGAAAGTGAATGGCCAATGGCAGGGATGCGTGATGCATTTCTCCGGCGGCTTCGAGGCCGGCGAACATCGCCTGTTGCCAGGGCCCGGAGGCACGGTCGTGGTGGGAGGATTGGGCAACGGGGACATGGCGGATTGGGGCTGGAACGGGAAACTCATGGGGCTGCAAATGCTGAAGCCCAACGGCAAGCCGGTCTTCGAGATCCTCACCGTACATGCGCGCAAGGGCGGGTACGAGGTGGTCTTCACCCAACCCATCGACTCGGCGGCGGCTACCAGAAAACGTTTTCAGGCGAAGCAATGGTGGTACGAACCCACGGAAGCCTTCGGGGGGCCGGAAAAGGACGTAACCCGGCTCAACGTGGCCTCGGTCAATCTTTCGCGCGACGGATCGCGCCTGTTCCTTAAGATCGACGGGCTTTTGCCGCAACAGGTTTGCCACGTACACATCGAGGGATTAAAATCGCGCGCGGGACTGAACCTGTGGACTCCCGATTTCTGGTACACCTTGAATGCGCCGTCGGAAACCGGATGGGGGCCATGAAGAATGGGGGGACACCTGAAAGTGACCCCCTATCTTCGTCGATTCCGCCGAAAATTCCCTGATTAATAATTTTGCTACCGACTAATCCTTTTCATATAATTCCGTTTTTATTAGTTTAGCCGAGTCGGAAAGTATTAATGACACCCCAGGGAAAGGAATCCGTTTTGGCAAGAGGCAGGAAGAAAGGGAATACCGGAAAGCGTTATAGCGAGGAACAAAAACGCGAGATCCTCGCTTTCGTCGCGAGCCAAGGGCGCGGGGGCATCACGGCAGCGGGCAAGAAATACGGCGTATCCTACATCGCCTTGCGGCGGTGGATGAACGGGGCCGGCGGCAATCGCAAGACCGCGCGCGGCTCGTCCAAGGCCCTCGATGGCCGCAAGCTGAAGAGCGTGGCGGCGGCTTTGACCGCTCTCAAGTCCTTCAAGAAGCAGGTCACCATCCTGCAGCGCGCCCTCAAGCAACTGGCGCGCTGAAGGAACCCCGGAACGGGCCGCCTAGCGGCCCGCGAAGAGGGTTTCCGCATCCCAGCGGGGCGGCGAGATCGATGCGCTGGCCGGGTTCACGTATTCGCGGTAGAGATTATTCTCCAGCGCGAAACGGAACCAGCCATCGCCGCCCGGGCTGTACGCATCCGCGCTCATGACGGGCAGATCCTGCCGGATTCCGCCCGCGGCCGCTACCACCGTGAAGCGTCCCCAATCCCGCTTCCGGGTCATCGCGTATCTGCCATCGGTATCGGTACGCCGGAGTCCCGTCGCCCCCAAGGCGGCGCCCATTTCCACCTCCAGGTTCTCGCACAATCCGAAAAAGTCATCGGCCGAGGACTGCTTCAGATCCAGCTTGATGCCCCATAATTCGCCTTGGGCATTGAAGGCCAAGCGAATGCGGGCCCGCGTGGGCCTGCGATCGGGAAAGGCGACTACTTCGGCGGCGATCTCTCCGGAATCGGCCCGCACCCCGGAGGCCTGGTAGAGCCCCAGGTTGGCGCGGCATTCCTTCCGTCCCATCCCCCAATAGAATCCCATCATGCCCGCCGGCACGCGCAATTGATCCGCGCCGAGGAGGGCCAGCAATTCCTTGGCTTTGGGATCGAAGGCCATCGACCCGTCCCGGTATTCCTTCATGGCCATGGGCAGCCCCTCGGGAGACCAGGTCCGATAGGCCCCATCCAAGCGGCCTTGCTTGTAATACGCCTGCTCTTGGAGGCCTCCGGAGGGATACCAGATCCGGCTCAGGCCATCCTTGCGGCCGTGGGCGAAGCGGCAGCGCATCCGCAACTTGTTGCCGGGATGCCACTGGGAGAACTCCCCTTCCAAGAGCCCGGCGGCGTACCGTGCCGAGTAGAGGCGGGTTCCGTCGGGATACCAGGCTTCTTCCGGGCCCTGGCGGCGGCCGCCGGCGAAGGCGCCGCGCAAGCGCGGTCGCGCGTTGGGGTACCATTCCCGATACTCCCCTTCGGCCCGGCCGGAGCGGAAGCGCGTGATCGACTTCCGTTGCCCGTCGGGGAACCATTCCTCCCAGGGCCCATCGCGCTCCCCGCGCAGGTAATTCGCGGACCAGAGCGGATTGCCGCTGCGCGAATAGGTCTTCCAGGCTCCCGTGGGCCGATCCACTGAATAACCACCCGAAAGCCACGGAGTGCCGTCCGGATACCAGGCCTTGACCGGCCCATCGAGCCGGCCTTCCTTGAAATGCCTCTCGGCCATGAGCTTGCCGTCCGGATATTTCATCTCGCATAAACCGTCGCGAACGCGACGGTCACCATCCCGAACGGGGTGGGGACCGTCCCGTACGGAACTGTCACCGTCGCGGAGCCGAACCCGCGTCTCGCTCGCTGCACCCACGCTCCAAGCGCAAGTTTCCATAACTGTCAGGGAATCGCCCGCCGGACCCACCGCATCCACGCGCGCGGAGCGGACCTCGAAGCGGCGATCGTAGGCCGCATGCCCGAGCGAATCGTAACGAAGCTCCCGCACGAGGAAGCCGCGCGACCATTCGCGCTCTGCGCTCAGGCGCCCGCGCGCATCCCAGGCGCGGGCCCGCCCATCGCGCTTGCCGCCGAGGTAGGGTACCGTCATCTCACGGCTCCCATCGGGATAAAAGGATTGGTAATCGCCTTCGCGGACGCCGGGTTTACCTGCCTGGCCTTTTTCGGTCCAGCGCTCGCGGATGCGGCCGTCCGGATAGCGCGATTCGTGGACGACGCCATGGCCGCAGGCCCAGAAGCATAACGCTACGATGATCGCAGAGAGAATCCGCATGCCCGACTTCATCCCGGAGTTATCGGAATATCTTGCGCGTAGGATTAGGATTTCTTCAAGCTTTGGCGTTAATCGTCCGGACCGGGAAAAACCTAGGCATCGCAAATGCCGTCCCGTATAATCGGAATTGCCATGCCTATAACCCTAAAAACCACAAGCCTGGCCGCGCTTCTCGGCTGGGCCCTGGCAGCGGCGCAGCCTTCTGCCCCGGCGATGCGGCCGGCGCAGGATCAGGCCGCCAAGCTGACCCAGTACTACGAGAACCTCGCGACGCGGACCCTGGCGCGCTATTACGAGGAGGAAACCTTCCTCGTCAAGGCCAAGGTGGAGATGGAGCCGCCCCCGGAGATCGAGCTCGGGAGCACGGACGACGGGACGCCGGCGGAACCGCCCCAACAACTCCCCGGCCTGCCTTTCCTGCCCGACAACGCGCAACCGGAAAAGCCCGCTCCCGCCAAGGAGGCCCCGAAGGGCGGGGGTATCCAGGCGGTTACCTATGACGTGCTGGTGGATACCGGCTATTCCGAAAAGGACGCGGAATTCATCCGCAACCTGCTGGCGATGACCGCCCGCCTCGACGATGCGCGCGGCGACCGCGTCAGCGTGCACGAAGGCGTGTTCCCGCGCGACAACCACGCGCTCACCAGTTATCGTAAGCCGCCCGAACCACCGCCCGCGGCATCGAATGCGCCGCAGCCCAAGTCCAAGGCGGACACGGGCGATGCCCGCAAGCAGGACGCGCGCGAAAAGGCCGCGGCCAATCCTTTCGCCCAATACATGGATCATCTGCCTTCGCTGATCCCCCTGCTGCTCATCTGCCTCCTGATCCTGGCTTGCGTGTGGATGGTCTCGCGCGCCATCGTGGGCGCGGCCCGCGCCGAGCGCAAACCCGCCGATGCGCCTCCCGTCCTTCCCGCCGCGCCGATTGCTCCGGCCCCCGCCCCCAAGGCCCCCGAAGGCAAAGGCCAACCCCCCGAGCTCGCGGCCTTCCGCCCTTTCCTCCTGAATTGCTTCGTCGGCAACCCCAAACACTGCGCCCAGATCATCAAGAGTTGGATCCAGCGCGATCCCGATCGCGGCATGCGCGACGCGGCCGCCCTGGTCGCCAGCCTGGACGACCGCCTGATGGGCGTGTTGGGCCCGGAAATCGGCAAGGATTCGCTTTCCAAGCTCGAGGTCCACCTGGCCGCGGGCGAACCTCCGTCCCCGGACGATTTGCTGAACGTGTACAAGGAATTCAAGCGCGAGTACGGGAACCTGGCCGGCGCGGATACCCAGGGGGATCAGTACAAGGACATGTTCGGCTTCCTGAAGCAGATGAACGAGCAGCAGATCATGCACGTCCTGCGCGACGAATCCCTTGGCATAGCCGGGCTGGTGCTAGCGCAATTACCGGGTGAGATGGCCAGCGGCATCCTGCAGAAGACCGATCCCGATAACCGGGGCAAGCTCCTCATCGCCATGGGCAACATCGATCATATCCCGCTCAACGTCTACAAGGAAATCGCCGACCGCCTTTCCCTGAAGGCCCTGGCGGTGGGCAACATGCGCTACGTGGCCGCCGACGGCGTCGACAGCATCCTGGAATTGATCGACAGCCTCCCCTTAAGCATGCAATTCCAGTACATCCATTCCATCTCGGAAATGGATCTGGGCTTGGGGGAGAAGCTCCGTAACCGGTACGTTACCCTGCCGGAACTGGTCGGCCTTCCCGACAAGTTCCTGTCCAACGTGCTGCAAGGCCTCGATCAGGAAACGCTCATCCTGGCCCTCGCCCACGTGGACGATGCCGTGAAGGGGAAAATCCTGTCCCTGCTGCCCGAGCGCATGCAAATGCTGGTCGCTAGCGGCCTGGATGGGGCCATGGACCGTGCCCCCAAGGACTCCGAAGTCGCCCAGCGACGCCTCTTGCGGAAGATCCGCGAGGAGATCCGGCATTCGGGGAGACCGGTATGATCCTCCAAGCCGTCAGGAAGTCGGGCCGCAAGGCGGCCCTCGCCATCGCATTGCTCGTCACCTTCGCCGCCGCCGCGGTCGATAAACCGCCTTCCGACCCGTTCGCGCCCAGTTCCACCGGCCTCCGCCAGATCGCGGAGATCATGTCGCGCCTGGCCAAATCCATGGGGGACATCCCGCCCAACGTCGACCGCATGGCGCTCTCGCAGATCAAGGTCGATCCGCGCCAATTCGATCCGGGCATGGCCCGCTACATACAGGCCCAGGTCGAAGACGTGTTCCGCAAGGAAGGCCGCCGTACCATCGTGACCTCGCCCGAACTGCGCACCTTCCGCGTGGTGGCGACGGACTCTACTTTCAAGTTCTCCAACACCTTGCCTTCCATGGAAGATCTCTGGCGCCTGGGCGATAAGCTGCGGGTGGACGGATACATCGAAGGCTCCTGTTCCAAGAGCGCCGACGGCGACGTCATCATGAACCTCAAGGTGTTCCGGCATCGCACCGGGGAAATCGTATGGTCGAACAGCTTCGTGGCGGGCCCCAACGAGAAGAAGCCGGACATCCTGAACCTGGACTACAGCGTTTCGGCGAACCTGCGGCGCTTCCCTATCAAGCAAGGCATTGTCCCGCGGCCCGATACCCTCGATCCCAAGACCGGCAGGCGGGTGCTCGATACCCTCGGCTCGCTGGCCCTCACCATGTACGGCATCGAGGGCTCCGTGAGTGAAGCGGTGACCTCCGATAAATCCTTGCTCTTCTCCGTTTCGCTGGGATACGGTTACGCCAGCGGCGTGGGCGGACCAGACAGCCTGGGCGTCGATTTCAACATCCAGATGGTGAAATTCGGGATCGAGATGCTGGGGATCTTTTTCCGCAAATCCAATCCCGATCTCGGCTATTGGCTGGGCACCTATGTGGGGTACGAGGAATTCATCCCCTTCGCCAACAAGGGCCATTTGAGCACGATAAGCGTCGGCTACAAGTCTCGCGTAAGCCGGCACTTCACCTTGGGAGGCGGCATCAACTTCCTTTTCCTCAACGACAAGCTGCGGGGATTGGGCGAAAATTCGGATCGCTTTCTGACCTTAGAGCCGGTGGCATATGACCTCACCTATTTGCACTACACCTTCTAGGCATTTCCGGGCCTTTGCCGGGCCGGCCCTGGCCGCGCTCCTGCTGGCCGCCTGCGCGGGGGACAAGCCCGATCCGGCGCGGCCGATCGATCCCGCCCTGCCCACCGCCCAGGCGGGCGTCGAGCCCGATAAGGGCCAAGGCAATCTGAGTTTCCATTACTCCAACAAGAGCACGGACGCCAACCTGGCCATCGACCTCAGTTCCACGGACGTATATCTGGAAATGACGGGGAAGTCGGCGCAGGAGCAGGCGGATCAGTTGCGCGCGGAAGCCAAGCCGGATCCCCGCAAGGTCGCGCCTTCGGGCCATAAGCCCACCACGTCCGGGGAGGACGCGAAGGCTTCCGAGCCAAAGGGCGATGAAGAGAACGATGATGCGGGAGATGCCAAGGGGGAGAAAAACCAGGCTCCCACGGGGGCTCAGTCCGCGAAAGGCTTGCACAAGGGACCTCCCAAGAAGCCCGAGCCTCCGCCCGAGGAAGATCCGGGAGACTACGAGGACGTAACCACCAAGGTACTGGCCGGCATCCGCCGCGCCCAGGAGCTGTTCTACCAGAAGCGTTATCCCGAGGCGCTGCAGGCCGCGCGCTCTTCGCTGGATGCGCGCCCGACCGCCGAAGGCTATGGCCTGCTGGGCAGCATCTATTTCATGCAAGGCAACACCGGCATGGCGCGCCGCCAATGGATGGAGGCCCTGCGCCTAAATCCCGACATGCCGGCCGTGGTCAACATGCTGGATAAAACCCGTACGCCCGGCGGCCGCGGTTCTCCCGCGCCCCGCCCGGTCTACCATCCTCCCGCGCGTGCCGCCGATCCCGATGCCCCCTATCCGGAGGAATATTCCTCGCCGGGCGCCGAAGCCGCGCCATCCTCCTCCGTCCCTGCGGCTCCCGCCCGTCCCGCCTCTTCAGCCGCCGCCCGCCCGTCCGCTTCGGCTCCGGCCCCGGCAGCCACGCCTTCGGCCGCACCCGCCGATCCCGCCGCGGTCGAATCCGCTCCGCCCGCCTCCGCGCCCCAGCCCGAAGAGGACGGCGACGAGGACGCCACCGTTCCCGCCACGACTGCACCCGCCGCAGCGCCTGCACCCGCTGCAAAGCCCGCTCCCGCGCCATCCGCGCCCGCCAAAGCGGCCGCGAAAGGAACGGCCGCCGCGCCTAAAGGTACGCCGAAGGCCGCCACCAAGGCCGCGCCCGCAGCCGCGAAACCGGCTCAGGAAGGGACCCGATAATGATCTCCCTTTCCACCGTACTCGGGGTCATCTTCGGCTTCATCGTCATCGCCGCCGGAATCCTGCACGAAACCAAGGACTGGCACGTCTTCCTCAGCACGTCTTCGCTCGCCATCGTCTTCGGGGGTACCGTCACGGTTACCTTCATCGGTTTCCGGTTCCAGTATATCTGGAATGCTTTCAAGGCCACCTTGAGGATTTTCCTCAAGCAATCCATCTCGTCCAAGACCCTGATGCTGGACGTGAAGACCGCCATCGAGTGGCAGAAGAAAGTGCAGGCCGAAGGGCCCGCCGGATATGAGGCCATCTCCAAGGCCAGCAAGGACGAGTTCGTACGGTATATCTTCGGGCTGGCCAGCACCGGGTATAAGGCGGAGGACATCCGCGAGTTCGGCACCACCAACATCGAGGAACATTATTTCCGCCACCTGCAAGAGGCGAGCATCCTCAACACCATGGCTTCCATGACCCCCGCTTTCGGCCTGGTGGGCACCTTGATGGGGCTAATCGTCATGTTGGGCCGCCTCGAGGATCCCTCCAAGCTGGGCCCGGGACTTTCGCTGGCCTTGACCTCCACGCTCTACGGTTTGCTTTTCGCGCGCTTCGTCTTCATGCCCAGTTCCACCAAGGTCAAGCAGACCTTGAGCATCGACCGCTTCCGGCATTACCTCCTGCTCGAGGCCCTGGTCCTGATCCTGGAGAAGAAGCCGGCCATGTACATCCAGGACAAGCTGAACTCGTACCTGAGCCGCAAGGACCAATATTCCATGTTCGCGAACAAAGGCGGATCGGCGCCGGCCAAGAGGCCTTAAGGTTACGCCATGGCCATCGCCAAGCATCCCAACCGCCACCGCGTCCACGAGCCGGAGCACATCGAAGAAGATTGGCTCATGAGCTACGCCGACATGGTGACCTTGCTGATGGCGTTCTTCCTCGCGATGCTTTCGGTCTCCCACGTCGATCCAGTCCTCTTCGAGCAGATGAAGAAGGGCCTGCGCAGCGACATCGGCAAGGACAAGGACGTGAAGACGCCCCTGGGCGAGATCAAGCACGACCTCGATTCGCTGCTGGCGAGCGAGCGGGCCCGCGGCGACGTGAACATCGATTTGGGCCGCGAAGGCATCATCCTGGAATTCTCGAGCTCGGCGGTGTTCGATCCGGGCAAGGCGGACGTCGGCCCGGCGGCGCGCGCGAACATGGACAAGGTGGCCGACGCCATCAAGAACATCGAGTACTACAAGTTCGCCGTGGACATCGAAGGCCATACCGACAACATCCCCATCAAGACCCTCCAGTTCCCGTCCAACTGGGAACTCTCGGTCATGCGCGCGACCAATATCGTGAAGTACCTGATCGGAAAAGGGATCCCCTCGGAGCGCCTGAAGGCCGCGGGCTACGCCGATACCAAGCCCAAGACGCCCAACGTGGATGCCGAAGGGAAGCCCATCCCCGCCAACCAGGCCAAGAACCGGCGCATCGTTCTCAAGATCCACTGAAGGCTGATTTCCGCTTGCGACGAAGCGTGGAGCGCGCGGCGACTTCCTAGCGAGGCGCCTGTTTCGGAAAATCCTCGCAAAACCGATCGATCGCCCGGCATAGAAATTCCGCCAGCCCCGGCGCCGTTTTGTCGTAATACGCGCGGAACTCCGGATGCTCGACGTAAAGCCGTCCCAACCCACGATAGGATTCCGCATCCGGGCTCCAGAAATTCCGGACCCATGCGAGGTGCCGGGCTACCACCGCGCGCGCTTCCCTCGAGCCCGGATCGCTTCCGGACTCCATCAGCGCGGCCAAATCGCGGCTGATGGCTTCCGCCTCGCGGTTCGTCTCCGCCCAACGCGCTTTCCCCATCGACTTCGCTTTTCTCTCGCTCTCCGCAACGCGTTCCTCGCCGTAAAGTTCGCGCGCCTCTTTGCGGATGGCGGCGACCTTCTCCGGCGGGAAGCCTTGGTACAATTCGGAATCGGTCAACATAGGTCCTCCTTCGTAATGGGCCAGGGTTTCGTCCAAGGTGCGGAGCAAGCGATGGAGCCGGCCCAACCGGGCCTCCAGCGCTTTCCTGTGCCCGCGCAGGCTTTCGGCGGGATCGAACTCCGGATCGTCCAGGATCCGCCCGATCTCGGCCAAGGGAAGGTCCAGCTCGCGGTAGAACAGGATCTGCTGCAAGCGCAACAGATTCGCTTGTCCATACAAACGATACCCGGACGCGCTACGGCGTCCCGGCTTCAAAAGCCCGATGGCGTCGTAATGGTGCAATGCGCGCACGCTGACGCCGGCGAGCCGCGCGAGTTGGCGAACGGTGTGGCCTTCCATGTAAAGCAAGATACGCCCTGACGCCGCGTGAGGGTCAAGGGGGCATTTCAAATGGGATATTCAAGCGTCTTGACTTTGGTAGCTTCATCCTCGGGCAGGCGGAAGGGGCCGAAACGCTAGAGCTCTGGGCCGGAAACGATTCGCGCTGCTCGTCCATTTTGCTCAAAGCGGAGTGCCTTATCAATCTCCGCAAGCATGCGGCGCGGCTTCCCAAAGCCGCCTCGGGGAATTGGATGCGGGAACGTTCCGGTTTCCTGGATCAAAGCCTTGCTGAAATCCATCTCAAGGATATCGATGCATCGGTGCTAACGGTTCTGGATCGGGAGACCGGACTGGCCGATTGCCGGACCTTGGATGCCTTGCATCTGGCCACGGCCTTGTATATGCGGGAACGGGCCGGCGAAGGATTCAAGCTGGTGACCCTGAATCAGCGTATGCGTCAAACGGCCGCAAAGTTCAAGTTCGATATTCTGCCGTCCGCCGGCTGAGATTACCGGGGAACCCGTAACCGAAGGGTTACCTAGGCGGGCTTCCACAGGAACCGCGCCAGATCCAGCCTTCCGCGCGCATCCACCGGCACCCCTTCCCGCCGCAGCCTCCGCGCCTGTTCCGCTCCGCCCTCCGCCGGCAAGGAGATGCTCCCCGCGGCCCCGATCACCCTGTGCCAGGGGAGTTTTTCCTTGCCGGACAAGCTATGCAGCACGCGCGCGACCTGGCGCGCCCCGCGGGGGCTTCCCGCCAGGGCCGCGACCTGCCCGTAGCTGGCCACCGTTCCTTTGGGGATGGCCTTGATGACGGCCACTATGCGTTCAGTCAGGGGCGCGCGCGTCTTCGCGGTCCGTCCGTCGGCCGCTGGCCTTCGTTTCGCGCCGGACTTGGTTGGGCTTTTCCGCATTCGATCCAAGATAACGTATCGCTGCGAGGATCCCGAAGCGCTCAAAGCCGCGCTGCTGGCGCAGCCTATCATCATCCAAGATTCCGCGCCATCCTCGCCTCCGGTGCAAAGATTCACATGATTTGTCGGAATATTTTACGGTTTTAAAGGGGTAGGAAGGGATTTTGACTTTCTTCGCTAACATCCTCAGGCATGGCCTTTGCATTGCAGGGGCCCGTCAACTCAATAGGAGAACCCCCGCTTGAAAAAGATCGCCCTAGCAATTCTGGCCGCCGGAGCCCTTTCCGCCCATGCGAACCTGCTCGTCAACGGCAGCTTCGAGGACAATGGCTCGAACATGTACGCGAACAACGGTTCCTGGCAGACCTACAACTCCATCTCCGGATGGAGCAACACCGGCTACGTCGAAATCCAGAATAACGGCCTTTTCGGCGCGGCCACCGTCGCAGCCGATGGCTCGAACTGGCTGGAGCTGGATAGCTATTCCTCCTACTCCATCTCCCAGGGCTTCGGCGCCGCAGCCGGACAGTCCTATACCCTGTCCTTCGCCTATGCCGGCCGTCCCGACGCCCCCATCTACGATGACGCCATGCTCGTCAGCGTGAACGGCGTGACCACCACCTTCAACACCACCGCCAGCAACGTCGGCCAACCCCTTAATTGGTTGAACGGAAGCCTCACCTTCACCAGCACCGGCGCCGACGTCATCTCCTTCATCGCGCAAGGCCCCAGCGACGGCCTCGGCATGCTTTTGGACAATGTCGCCGTCAACACTCCCGCCGTTCCCGAGCCGACCTCCCTGGGCCTGATGGGCCTCGGGCTCGTCGCCTTGGCCGGCTTCGCCAAGTCGCGTACCAAGCGCGCCTAGAAACCCGCCTGGCCGGGGCGATGGCGCTTCGGCCGGTTCTTTCAAGTCATGAAAGCGGCTCCGAGCGGGGCCGCTTTTTCATTTATGGGGGAAAGCCTTCCCCCTGGCCTCAGCCGCGCGGGCGCGGCATCGGCCACCCCCTTCTACGGGGGCGGCGCCCCCGTAACGCCCCGCTTAATGTCCGACAGGCGGTTGGACGATTTGCCCAATCAGACCAGGCTTTTCCGCGCGTCCTTCAATAAGAGGATCAATTGCCCCTCTCGAATAGGGGACGCGACGAATCCGAACGCCGAATAGAATCGCGCCGCCTCCGCGTCGATAGGGTGTGTCAGCAAGGCCCGGATTCCGGCTTGTTCGGCGACCAGTAAGGTGCGGCGGACCGCGTCCTGGAGCAATCCGCGGCCGATGCCCTTACCTTGATCGGATAGGTCAACGGCCAGCCTGGCGAGAACGACCACGGGATTGGGATACCGGCCCATACCTTGCCGCACCCGGTCGGGCGCTTCCAGGAAATCGATTTGGCCGACGGTCAGGTTGAAATAGCCCGCTACCCCGGTTGCTTGTGCGGAAACGAAGGTCTTGGCCAATCCGGCTGCTTGAGCCTGTAAGGCATGCCGGACCAACCATTCATTGAGCGGGGCTTTGCCGCAATCGAATCCCGCCACGGCATGTTTTCCGTCGAAAGGGACCGGAGCGGAATATTTCAATGCCAGGCGTACGCCGGAAACCAGGCAAAATCGGATGAGTCAGGGGATAGGGACGTCCAAAAGCTTTATGTAATATTTCTTGTCCCCGGTTATCAGGATGCTTTCCCCGGATTTCCAACCGAATACCTCTACCTCACGGCCGATGTATTCTCTTCCGTCCAGCTTGGAAGAGTCGAAGCCCAACAGGTCCCCATAGGTCTCCGCGCTCCAGCCCTTCCCGAAAACGATTTCTTTCCCGGAAATCCGCATGGAGCAGATGCCGTCGGCCCAGCAGCCGACGTTCACCGCTTCCAGGGTTCCCGTGAATTTCACTTCTTGTTTCTGCGCGGGGGCCGGCGCGCAACCCAGCCAAGCGAAAATCCCCGCCATTAGGACGCGAAGCCGTCCTGAGCGACGGGACACGTCTATTCCTTATCCATCGACAACACCGCCAGGAAGGCCTCCTGCGGGATCTCCACGTTGCCCACGGCCTTCATGCGCTTCTTGCCTTCCTTCTGCTTCTCCAGCAGCTTGCGCTTACGCGAGATATCGCCGCCGTAGCATTTGGCCGTAACGTTCTTGCGCAGCGCCTTCACGGTCGAGCGGGAAATCACCCGGCTGCCGATGGCGGCTTGGATCACTACTTCGAACATTTGCTGGGGAATCAATTCCTTCAGCTTGTTGCACAGGGCGTTGCCCCAGTTATAGGCCTTGTTCTTGTGGATGATGACGGAGAAGGCGTCCACCGGATCGCCGTTCAAGAGGATATCCAGCTTGACCAGGTCGCCCTCGCGGTAACCGATCAACTCGTAATCGAAGGAGGCGTAGCCCTTGGAGACCGACTTCAGCTTATCGAAGAAGTCGAACATGATCTCGCCCATGGGGAACTCGTACTTGAGATCCACCTTGTCGGGCGTGAGGTATTCCATGGTCTGGTAGATGCCGCGCTTCTCCTCGGCCAGCTTCATCACCCCGCCCACGTATTCCTTGGGCAGGATGATTTGCGATTTCACGTAGGGCTCGTGGATGGCTTCGTACTTGCCCGCGTCCGGCAGCTTGCTCGGGTTTTCCACCGTGAATTGCGTCCCGTCGTTCAATATCACGTGGTATTCCACGTTGGGAACGGTGGAGATGACGCTCATGTTGAATTCGCGGTCCAGGCGCTCGCGGACCACTTCCATGTGCAAGAGCCCCAGGAAGCCCACACGGTATCCGAAGCCCAAGGCCAGCGAGGTTTCGGGTTGCCAGGACAAGGCGGAATCATTCAGGGCCAGTTTTTCCAGGGCCTCGCGCAAATCCTCGAAGTCGTCGCTGTCCACCGGATAGATGCCCGCGAACACCATGGGTACGATGTCCCTGTAGCCCTTCAGCGGCTCGGCCGCGGGATTGCGGCGATCGATGATGGTGTCGCCGATCTTGGTGTCCTTGACGTTCTTGATATTGGCCACGACATAGCCCACCTCGCCGGCAGCCAGGGATTCGGCGGGCTCGCGCGTCATGGTCAGGGTGCCGATCTCGTTGATTTCGAAATCCTTGTCCGTGAACATGAGGTGGATGGGGGCCTTCTGCTCAAGCACTCCGTCGAAGACGCGCACGAAGGCGACGGCGCCGCGGTAGGGATCGTACTTGGAATCGAAAATCAAGGCGCGCGCGGGCAAGGTACGATCGGCCTTGGGAGGGGGGATCTCTTCGATGACCCGGTCGAGCAATTCCCTGATGCCGATGCCTTCCTTAGCCGAGACGCGCAAGATGCGATCCGGTTCATAGCCCAGCAATTCTCCCACCGATTCGGCGATATCGTCCGGATGCGCCGAAGGCAAATCGATTTTGTTCAGGATGGGAACCAAGGTCAGGTTGGCATCCATGGCGAGATAGAGGTTGGATAAGGTCTGGGCTTCGATGCCCTGGGTCGCATCCACCACCAGGATGGCGCCCTCGCAGGCCGCCAGGGAACGGGAGACCTCATAAGTGAAATCCACATGCCCGGGGGTATCGATCAAGTTCAGAAAGTAGGTTTCCCCCTGGTAGGTATACCGCATGCGGATGGCGTGGCTCTTGATGGTAATGCCCCGCTCCCGCTCCAGATCCATGTCGTCCAATACCTGGGCCTGCATATCTTGCTTAGTAATGGTTTTGGTCAACTCGAGCATGCGGTCGGCCAGGGTCGATTTCCCATGATCGATGTGGGCAATGATGCAGAAATTGCGGATTCGGGACGGGTCTGGACGCATGGGTATCCGTGGGAAGAGGGGCTAAAGGTACTTTTTTCCGGCGGAATTTACTAAATTCATGCCCTGGTCTTTGGGAGCTTCGATGTACGAGGCTCCATAAACCCTTTCATAACGGCACCTTAGTAGGCGGTAGGACGGTTATGGCGGCTTCCAATATTTCCATGCGCACCCAGATGCTCCGGGTTTCGGCTTTTCTCATCCTGATTACCCTGGGCGCGGTCTCCCAGAGCGCAGCTCAAGGGGGCAGGCTCTATAATCGCGATTATACGGGAGTGAAGCAGATTTTCGTTGAAATCACCACCCATGAAGGCCCCATGAAATTGGAGCTCTATTTCAAGGAAGCCCCCAACACCGTGGCCAACTTCATCCACTTGGCCGATTCCGGTTTCTATAAGGGCCTCACCTTCCATCGCATCATCGAAGGTTTCATGGCCCAAGGCGGGGACCCCAATGGCGACGGCACCGGCGGTCCGAATTGGAAGATCGACGATGAGCCGAACAAGCTGACCCACGAGGCGGGATCTCTTTCCATGGCCAATGCCGGACCGGGCACCGCCGGATCGCAGTTCTTCATTTGCCATATGCCCCAGCCGCATCTGAACGGACGGCATACCGTTTTCGGCAAGCTCGTATCCGGGTTCGACGTGTTGACCCGCCTCGAGCGCGGCGATCCGATGCTGGACGTTAAAATCATAGAGGTGAAATAAAGCCAGCGTGGGATCCTCTAAGCCAAACCCCAAGAAACCGGCGACCAAGGTCGCTGCCAAGCCGGCTCCGGCCAAGAAGCCCGCCGCCCCCGCCAAGAAAGCGGTCAAGGCCGCTCCTGCCGCGAAGGCCGCCCCGGCTAAAGCCGTTGCTCCGGCCAAGGCGGTGCCTGCGTCCAAAGCCGCGCCTGCCGCCAAGAAACCGGCTGCCAAAGCTGCTCCGGCCAAGCCCGTAGCGGTCGGCAAAGCCGTCGCCGCGAAGGCTGCGCCTGCCGCGAAGAAGAGCCCCGAAGCGGCGAAGAAGCCTTCGCCTCCCGCGGCCAAAGGCAAGAAAGAAGAAAAGGCCGCCGCCCCGGTCGCGGCGAAGGCCGCGCCTGCGAAAGCGGCCGGCACGGCTCCGGCAAAGGCCGCGATTCCGGCTGCCAAGGGTCTCAAGCCCGCCGCGCCCGTGAAGCCTCCTGCTGCGGTGAAGCCTCCTGCCGTCCCGAAGCCGCCCGCGGTCAAGAAACCGAAGAAGGCCCCCGTGGTTTTGGGCCCGATGGAGAAGGCGCAACGGAGCCTGGCCGCCACGGCCGCCCGCGCGGCCGCCAAGGACAAGGTCCCGCCCAGCAAGGCGTTGGCTGCCGTCAAGGAAGCCCAAGCCAAGGCGCTCAACAAGGTTTCGACCATTACCTCGATCGAGGCCAAGGTCCCGGCCCCGAAAAAATCCTCGAAGATCTTCTTCCACGAAGTCCAGCCCGGGGCGGAACGCATCATCAAGCGCGGGGACAAGACCACGGCTACGCCCATTCCCGCGGACATCCAGAACCGCCGTCGCGGCGGAGGCGGCGAAGAAAGCCCCGAGGAACTCGTCGAGCGCATCGAACGGGAACTGGAGAACCAGCACATCTTCAAGAGGAACATGTTGCGGCCCCAATTGTGCACCAAGTGCGGCATCAACCAGGTTTCCGAGCGCTTTACCATCGACAAGGAACTCGGCTACTGCGATGACTGCGCCGAGATCCTGCACCTGGGCGAGACCAAGGAAGCGCGGAAAATCGATTTCCATCCTTCCCTGATGAAGAAAGACGGCGAGCCCGCGGCCGAAGGCGCCGAAGAGGACGAGGACGGGGAAGTAGAGCCTCCCAAAGGCCCAGTGCCCGAAATCGATTGAAGACCCCGCGCCGGGGCGGGCCCCTGCCGGGAGCGCTCCGTCGTTTGACCGCGAATGATATAATGGGGACCATGTCTTTCTTCCACCCCCGTTCCTTGGCCGCTTGCGCCGCATTGGCCCTCGCCGCGGCGAGCCTACCCGCCCGCGCCGGCTATTTCGACGATCGCCACTATCCCATCATCACCGACGAAACCTTTCCCGCCGACGACTATATCCTCGATCAGGCGCGCTTCTGGTACGCCATCTACATCGACGTGGGCGACGATGAAGGATTGCTACACGATCCCTTCTATCCCGAGCTGGTGTTCCGGAAGGCGAAGGCCCCGGGCCAAGGCCGGGCGGGATCCAAGCTGGCCGAGGTCCAGGTAAAATCCCTGCAGGCCGAAATCCGATCGATGATCGCCAAGGATACTTCGGCTTGGACGCCGGAGGACCGGGCCTTGCGCGCGCGCTTCCCGCTCTATTGGGACACCACCGCCATCCGTCTTTCTTGCGATCGGATCCGATTCCAACGCGGCCTGAAGGGCAAGTATCGCGCGGGCCTGGAGCGCTCCTACCGGTACCTGCCGCTCATCGATTCCGTATTCGCCGCCGAAGGGGTGCCCGCGCGCCTCAAGTTCCTGCCGCACGTGGAATCGTCGTTCTACCCGTTCGCCTATTCCAAGGTGGGCGCGGCCGGCATGTGGCAGTTCATGAAGTCGTCGGCCAAGCGCTTCCGCATGAAGGTGGGCTACCAGATCGACGAACGCCGCGATCCGTTGGCCTCGACCGTGGCAGCGGCCCGCATGCTGGCCTATAACCGGCAACTACTGCAAAGCTGGCCGCTGGCCATCGTCGCTTATAACCACGGGCCCGGGGGGCTGGCCAACGCCGCGCGCACCACGGGCACGCGCGAGCTATCCACCATCATCAAGAGCTATTACTCCAATACCTTCGGTTTCGCATCCAAGAATTTCTACGCCGAATTCCTGGCCGCCTCCAGCATCGCCCTGAAGGCGGATTCGCTTTTCCCGGATCTACGTAAGCTGGAGCCGTTGCGTTACCGCCACGTGGTTCTGCAGAAATCGGTGGGAACCAAGTTCGTCTGCGGCGTGACGGGGCTATCGCCCGAGGAGCTGGAGGAATACAACCTCGCCCTGCGCCCCACCGCCTTCCGGGGGAACGGGCAATTGCCGAAGAGCTTCGCCCTGCGTCTTCCCGCCGCCCTGGATCTGGGGGCCATCGCCCTGCGCCTGGGCGCCGTCGAACCGCCGGGACAACGCCTGGCCGCCGCTTCCGCGCCCATCGCCGCTGTGCCTGTCGCCGCCTCGCCTGCCGCGGCCGTCCCTGCCGGCGGGACCGCTCCATCCGTCGTTGTCGCGGCGACTGCGTCGTCTCCGTCCCCCGCCGCGGCCATAGCCGGCGCTGCACCGGCCACGCACGCCGCCCCCTTGCCGGCGGCCCCGGCGCCCGCATCCCCAACCGTAGTCGCTGCCGCATCCGCCCCCGCTTACGCAGGTTCGTCCCATCCTGGAGTGGTCCCTTCGGCGGTAACCGACACGTCATCCCCGCCCCCGGTGGAAGCCGAAGCCGATCCGGACAAATCGGATAACCTGGCTTCGGACGCCAATCCCCTGGAGCCGCGTCCGAAGGCTAAGCCTAAATTGCGCGAGCGCATGCAGGCGCGTCTCGCGGAGAAGCGAGGCGAGAACGTCCCGAAGCCGCAGGCCGTGTTGACCGCCGAACCTCCGCCCGGACCGAAAGCCGAGCCGGCGCCGTCCCCGCGGGCGACCCCACCGGCCGTCGCCACGGCGAAATCCGCCAAGCCCCCGATCCCGCTGCCGCCCGTACTGCCTTCGGCCGCGCCTCCGCAATCGGCGGCATTGCCCGTGGCCGCCGCGGCCCCCAAGCCCGCGCTCCCGCCCGCGCCGGCGGCGCCCGAACGCCTCATCGATTCCTCCTTGGCTTTGCAGGCTTCGGATCTGGATAAGCTGGCCCATCCCATGGACCGCTTTAATCCCTCAGCGTATCCCTTGGAATACAAGTACGAGAACGGCATCCTGAGCTTTCTGGCAGGCACCGAAGAGACGTTATCGCATTACTCCGATTGGGCCGGGATTTCGGAAACGGCCTTGCGGAAGGCGAACGGCATGCGCGGGAAGATGGATATCCGCCTGGGCCGCCGCATCAAGATCCCGCTCGGCGAAGATAAGGCGAAGGAGTTCATGAAACGCCGCGAAGAGAACTACCGGGCCATAGAGGAGGATTTCTACAGCAGCTACTACGTATCCGGAACGGAACCGCTGGCCGTGACCCAAGGGCAAAACCTTTGGGGCTGGGCGCAGGACCAGGAGATCCCGTTCTGGCTGCTGCAAAAGCATAATCCCGGCAAGTCCCTCGCCGAGCTGCATCCGGGCGACACCCTGAACGTGCCCGTGATCGAGACGGGCATCCGCAAGTGGGGCTTCACGCGCTACGGGAATTCGCGGGAATACCTGCAAGGCGTGGCACGCTATCTGGCCACAGGGAAGCCCGAGCCGTGACCAGCCGCCGCCGCGACGTGGCGCTGGACGCCTTGCGTCTGCTCGCGGTGTTGCTGATGATCGCCTCGCATACCACGCGCCTGATAGCCTGGGACGAACGGCGCGCTTGGAGCTGGTTCTCCTTGCTCATCGAACCCTTTACCGCCTCCTTATTCTTGATCCTGGTGGGCGCTTCCCTGGTGCTGTCGTGGCGGGCGGCCCAGGCGGCCCAGGCGGGCCGGGCGGGCCGGGCGGGCGGGCGCGCGGCCTGGTTCCGTAAGCAAGCCTTGCGCGCATCGGGATTGTGGGCCATCTCCTTCTTGTTTTACGCGCTCGAGGAAGGCGTCCGCTGGCCGGACGTGGCGACCATGAGCGGCATCCTCGCCACCATCGCCTACGTCTCTTTGTTGGGGATGGTACTGGTGGCTTCGCCGCGCCCCGCCCTCGCGCTGTCCATCGCCGCCGCCCTCTGCATGGGGGCGCACCTCTGGTTCGATAAGACGGGGCTCAGGATATTCGGCCTCAATGCCGGCAATAGCCCTTTGCTGCCGCTTTTCCCGTTGGCCTGCATGGGAGCCTTGGGGGTTCTGGTCTTGGAAGCCGGCCGGCCGGCGCGGGTCGGCGTCGCGGTCGCGGCCGCGGCAATCGTCGCGGGGTTGGTGGCGCATAACGGTTTCGCCGCGATTTTCTCCACTCCCCTGGGCCGCTACGAAACCGCGCGCGTCCTGGAATGGATGGATCACGGGCGCATGCAGCGCAAGGAGATCCCGTACTACAACCTGCGGCCCATCCTGGTTCCCATGATCGCGTCCATGACCGTGCTCATTTATACCGTCTTCTCCCTGATCCGGCCCGTGCTGGAACGCGGGCAAAGATTCTTCCTGGCCATGGGCCGCCGCAGCCTGGACGTATACATCCTGCACCTCGCGATCCTGGCCATCTTCGTGGAAGCGGGCAACGGAAGGCGCCCGTTGCAAAAGACCTGGCAGGGTGACGCCGTGGTCTTGGGAGCGATCACGGCCAGTTGGCTGTGGGTGCTGGGGCGCGACGCCTTCGCGGCGCGCAAGCGGAGAGGTTACCTGAATGTTACCGTGCCGGAGTCCAATCGTCCCGTCGAATTGAAGTAACGATTTCGGCCGGGTAAGGCGCATAACCGGTCGGCGCGCGCGCGCGGCGGAAGTGCCGGAAGGCCTTGATGAGCATGGCCAAAATGAAAACGGGATAGGCCGCCGAGACCAACAGCCAGAGGGCCATGGAGTTTTCCATGATCCGATCGAACATGGCGATAAAGCTAATAATCGCCCCGCGGCATTGACCGGACTTCGCCGGGCGGATAGTTTAGCCTTATGGCTTCCCAGACGAAAACGACCGCTCCCGGGAAAATGGCGGCAATGGCCAAAACGGCTTTCGGGGTGGAAGGCATGAGTTGCGCGAGCTGCGTGGGGCGGGTGGAACGCGCCCTCGCGAAATTGCCGGGGGTGGCCGAGGCCCACGTGAATCTGGCCACCTCGCGGGCCGACGTGCGCTTCGATCCGGCCTTGATGGACGAAGAGAAGCTATTCGCCGGGGTGCGCGAAGCCGGGTACGGGCCCGTGCCCTGGAAGCAAGGCGGAGTCCCGACCGGGGGCGAGGAGACCGTCCGCGACCTCGTCTTGTCCCTCATCTTCGGCATACCTCTCCTGCTTCTGTCCATGGCCCCCATGGCCTTTCCGCCCTTGCATCATTTCCTGATGCGCGCCAATCCTTCCGAAGGATTCTGGAACCTGATCCAGATGGGGCTGGCCACGCCGGTCTTGTTCGGGCCGGGCCGGCGCTTCCTGCGCCGCGGCTGGGCCTCCCTCCGCGATCGCAGTCCCGACATGAATACCTTGGTCGCGTTGGGAACCTGGTCGGCTTACCTGTCGAGCGCGGCGGTCACCCTGGCCCCGACCCTGTTCCCGCCCGCCGCCCGGCATGCCTACTTCGAGGCCGCGGCCGTGGTCATCGCCCTGGTGCTGCTCGGGCGTTGGTTGGAGGCCCGGGCCAAGGGCCGCGGCGCGCAGGCCATCGGGCGCTTGCTCGAGCTGAGGCCCGCCACCGCGCGCCTATTGCGGCGCGGCAAGGAAGTCGAGGTGGAAGTGGCCGCCCTGATTCCCGGGGACGAGATTTCCGTGCGGCCCGGCGATCGCGTGCCCGTGGACGGCGTGGTGATCGGCGGCGAGAGCCGCGTGGACGAAAGCATGCTGACCGGCGAACCGATGCCGAAGGCCAAACGGATCGGGGATCGCGTGACGGGCGGGACCGCGAACGGGGACGGCCACTTCACCCTGCGGGCCGAGGCCGTAGGCGCCGACACCGCCTTGGCGCGCATCATCCAACTGGTGGAAGAAGCCCAGGCCACGCGCCCGCCCATACAGGACTTGGCCGATAAGGTGGTGGTGGTCTTCACTCCCTTGGTGCTTCTGGTAGCCGCCCTTACCTTCGCCGCCTGGATGATCCTGGCCGCCGCGCCCGCGTTCCCGGCCGCCCTTTCGCATGCGGTCGCCGTGCTCGTGATCGCTTGCCCGTGCGCCATGGGCCTGGCCACCCCGGCAGCCCTGCTGGCCGGCACCGGCCGCGCCGCCGAATTAGGCGCGGTGATCCGCGATGGCGCCGCTTTCCAATCCCTGGCCGAAGCCCGCCGCATGGCCCTCGATAAGACCGGAACCCTCACCCTGGGTAACCCGCAAGTGACGGAATTCCACGTGTTACCTACCTGGAAGGATGGCGAGGCCCTGGCCCTGGCCGCCGGGCTCGAGATCCGCAGCGCCCATCCCTTGGCCAAGGCCTTCGTCGCTTATGCGGGTTCCCGCGATGTGGCCCCGTCGGTCCCGTCCGCTTTCCGCGCCCTGGAGGGCATGGGGGTGGAAGGGGAGATCGCGGGCCGGCGCGTGGCGGTCGGTTCCGCGCGGCTGATGGACGCGTTAGGCGCGGACCGGTCGGCATTCCGCGAGGCGGCGGAGGTCGCCTCCGGGCGAGGGGCCGGCCTGGCCTGGCTGGCGGTGGACGGGGCTTGCATGGCCCTGGCGGTGATCGCCGATCCGCTCAGGCCGGAAGCGAAGGAGGCGGTGGCCGCCTTGCGGAAAATGGGATTGGAACTGTCGATCCTCACCGGCGATCAGGACGCTCCCGCCCGGGCCGTGGGCGAGGCCGTAGGCATCTCAGCGGTGCAGGCCGGGCTTTTGCCGGCGGGTAAGGCCGAGGCGTTGCGGGCCTTCGGCGGGGGAAAGACCGCCTTCGTAGGCGACGGGCTCAACGACGCCCCGGCTTTGGCCGCGGCGGATACGGGCCTGGCTTTGGCGGGCGGATCGGATCTGGCCATCGCCAGCGGGGACATATTGCTGTTATCGCCGGATTTGCGCAGCGTTCCTCGCATGGTGGCATTGGCCCGCGCGGTGATGCGCACCATCAAACTCAATCTGCTCTGGGCCTTCGGATACAATGCCCTGCTGATCCCCGTGGCGGCCGGGGCCTTACACTCCAGGGGCTGGGAGCTGAGCCCGGTCCTGGCCGGCGCGGCCATGGGGCTGTCGAGCCTGTTCGTCCTCTTGAACAGCTTGCGATTGAAGGGGTTCCGTCCCGGAATCTGATTTCGGTTCCCGATTCGGGCCATATTTCCCGGGCATTCCCGAAAGCCCCCGGCATTACATTAACCGCGGACTTCGCAGAAAGGCCGGGGAATCGCGAGTGGGTATCGGTTCGAAATCCTTCTTGATAGCGGCCGGGCTCGCCCTGGCCGCCGCGCGGGCCCAGACCCCGATCCGCATCGATCCCGCGGATACCCGGCAAACCTTCGAGGGATGGGGGACCAGCCTGGCCTGGTGGGCCTTTTCCCTGGGAGGCTGGAAGGAAGCCAACCTGGGAACCCTGGTGGATCAAGTGGCCGACAGCAATACCGGCCTGGGGATGACCATTTTCAGGTATAACATCGGGGGCGGCGAGCAGCCCGGGCATACGCATATGCGCGTGGATGCGGTTATACCGGGCTACAAGCCCACCGAGGCGGGACCTTACGCATGGCGGGCGGACTCCCTGCAAATCAGGACCATGAAGGCGCTGCTGGCGCGCGTGAAGAACCCCATCCTGGAAGCCTTTTCCAACTCGCCGCCCTGGTGGATGACTAAGAGCGGCTGCGCATCGGGGAACACCGATGGTTCGAATAACCTGAAGGATGATTATTACGACGACTTCGCCGACTACCTGACCTCGGTGGTCAAGCACTTGCAGGATTCCTTAGGGCTGTCGTTCCGGACCCTGGAGCCGTTCAACGAGCCCAACTCCAATTGGTGGACGGCGCTGGGCAAGCAGGAAGGCTGCATGTTCTCGCGCGCCACGCAACCGAAGCTGATCACGGAGGTGGCCAAAAGCTTGAAGGCAAAAAGCCTGGCGACGCGCCTGGTCGCGGCGGACGCCAATTCCATCGCGGAAATGGTCGGCAACGTGCAAAGCTACGATTCGGCCTCAATGGCATCGCTCGCCCAGATCAACACGCATTCCTATAACGGTTCCGTTTCGGATCGGAAGACCTTGCGGACCTTGGCGACCAAGGCAGGTAAGCGGCTCTGGCAATCGGAAACGGGGCCTTCGGCCATGTCCGGGAAGCCCCTGTTCGATGTCGCCATCTGGTCGGCATCGCTCATCGTGAAGGATCTGCGCGACATGGGAGCGGAGGCGTGGGTGGATTGGCAAGTGGCGGGCGGCGGCATCTGGGGCGTGATCGATTACAATGCCTCGGCCCAGACCAGCCAAATCAACAAGAAGGGATTCGCTTACGCCCAGTTCTCCCGCTTCATCCGCCCCGGGGCGATTATCCTGGGAGGCGGGGATTCCAATACGGTGGCCGCCTATCACCCCGCCACGGGAGCATTGATCCTGGTGGTGGTCAATGCGGGCGATGCCGCGGCCGAATATACTTTCGACCTCTCGCGCTTCCCCGGCCGGCCCGCGTCGGCGCGCGCCTACCGGACCTCGTCCACCGAGGACATGAAATCCCTCGGCGCCGTCGCGCTGGCCGGGAGCACCTTGTCCGCCCAAATGCCCGCGCGTTCCGTCACGACCTTGGTATTGGACGGGGTCACGGTGGCCGTCCTGCCCAGGCCTCGCGCCGTGGTCGGATCAGAGCGGCGATTCCTTTCGGGAAGGGCGATGGCGACTCCGGTCTACGGAACTCCGCAAGGCGTGTGCTGCCTGGATGCGGCCGGGCGTTTTGCGCCACCGGGCCTGGTGGAATAAGCCGGAACAACGGAGATCCACCCGAAAACCTGCCAAGACGGCAGAAAGCTAGGTCCTAACCCGGGCCTGTGGTATATTTGGGGTATGCGGAACTTGCGTCGACATGGAATCCTGGGGCCAGCCGCCTTGCTGCTGGCCGCGGTCTTCTTCGTGGCCCAGGTTTTCGCCTGCTGCCAAGCGAACGCGCGCCTCGGCCGCTCCCTGCTTTCCATGTTCGCGCGGACCTCCCAACCGGCCCATGCCTGTTGCGCCAGGGCCGCGGCTCGCGAGCCCCTCGCGCCTCCGGCGCATTCCGGTTGCGCCGCCGGCCAATGTTGCCTCCATCAAGCGGCCCAGAATGCGCCCCAGTTGGCCTCCGCGCCCAGCGAAGCACCGGTATTCTCCGTGTCCCTGGTGCTCTTGCCGGCCTTCATCGAACCTCCCGTCGCCCTGGGCGAATGGCCCCCGACGGTGATCGATTCCGGGCCGCCGATCTACCTCCGCACCCTCCGCCTCCTCGTCTGAGATCCCCGTCGGTACCGTAAGGGTCCGCCGACCGTAACGGGTCCGCTACCCTGCTCCGTGGACGCCACGGGTCCCTTCGTTATTCCCGATCACCGAACCTGAGAGGAGAAGCGATGCTACGCTTTCCGTCCCTGAGCCTTTCCGCTTGCGCCCTGGCCGCGATCTGCGCCGGCGCGTCGGAGCCCGAAACGCCCATCCCGGCGGCCGCCATCCCGATGGCCGCCGGCCCCGCCGACGATCCCTTGCCGGCCCTGGTGTCCGAGGCGATGCGAAACAATCCCTCCATCCAGGCCGCGGAGTACCAGGTCAAGGCGCTCCGGTCCGCGCCCGATCATGCCTGGTCCTGGGAGGCGCCGCAAGTCGGGGTGGAGTTCTTCCAGACGCCGGTGAAGTCTTTCCCGAACCCGATCAAGAACCAGCAGGAAATCGACTACTCCGTACAGCAGGCGTTCCCCTTCCCGGGGAAGATCGCCACGCGCATCAGGGCCGAGGATCGGCGCGTGGACATGGGTTCCGCCGAGCTGGAGGCCTTGAAGCATCAGGTGGCCCGCGACGTGAAAACCGATTATTACGAGCTATACCTCCTCGATCGCCGCATGGAGATCAATAGCGAAAGCCAGGCCCTGATGCGGCGCCTCATCGAGATCGCGCGCCGACAATACGAGGTGGGCATGGGGAGGCAGGCCGACATCCTCAAGGCGCAAACGGAGCTGACCTCGCTCCGCACCGACAGCATCGGCTTGGAGCAAATGCGACGGGCCACGGCCGGCATGCTGAACGCCTTGTTGAACCGGGAAACGGAAAGGCCTTTTCCGGTCGCGGCCGACCTCAAGGTCGCCGAAATCGGCTGGACCTTCGGGCAAATCGCCGTCATCCTGGAGGAGAACCATCCCAAGCTCCGCTCCATGCAGGCTTCGATCCGGATGCGCGAAGCGGAAAAGAGCATGGCCGGAAAGGAATACTTGCCCGAGTTCATGGTGCGTGGGACCTATAAGGATATGCTGGCGATGTCGTCCGGGGAAGGGTCGCCGGGGGACTTCTGGTCGGTGATGGTGAGCATGAACGTGCCCGTCGCCTTCTGGTCCCTGCCCAGGTATCGCGCCGGTTACGCACAAGGCGAAGCCAACCTCGCCCAGGCCAAACGGGAATACGCGAACATGCGGAACATGCTGTTCGCCAAGGCGCAGGAGGCGCTGCTCAAGGCCGAAAGCGGGGCCGAATTGGCCCGTCTGGCGAAGAGCGTATTGGTGCCGCAGGCCCAGCAGGCTCTGGAGTCGAACCAGGCGGCCTACCAGGGCGGGAAAGGCGATTTCATGACCCTGTTGGACGCCTACCGAACCCGCTTGATGGCCAAGGAGAACGCCGAGATGGCCATCATGCAACTGTCCGCCAGCCAGGCCGACCTGGAAGAGGCCGTGGGCCTGGGACTGGAAGAAATCTCGCTGAAGATAAGCGAAGGAGCGAAGAAATGAAAAAGGGAATGCTTATCGCCTTGGCCGCCATATTCCTGGCCGGCGTGGCGGCGGAGATCTGGACCTTGCGGCATGGGGCCGGGGCGCCGGCCGCGCGAATCAAGGCCGCCAAGACCATGTACAACTGCGCCATGCATCCGCAGTACATCTCGGACAAGCCGGGCAACTGCCCGATCTGCGGGATGAAACTGGTGCCGATGGACAAGGAGCATGCGGATTCGGGAAGCCGGGAGGCGAGCGCCGGCGCGGAAAGGAAAATCCTGTATTGGCGCGATCCCATGCATCCCTGGTACACGTCCGACAAGCCCGGCAAGGCGCCGGACTGCGGCATGGATCTGGTGCCCATATACGAGGGCGACCAGAGCGCGAAGGGCGTCCGCATCGATCCCACCACCGTGCAGAACATGGGGGTGAAAACCGAGGCGGTGGGCTTGCGGGACATGCAAACCGAGATCCGCACCAGCGGCATGGTGAAGGTGGATCAAAGCAAGCTGACCTCGGTGAACGCGCGCGTGATGGGCTACGCGGAAAAGGTCGCGGTGAGCACCACCGGCGAGAAGGTCCGCAAGGGCCAGACGCTATTGGAACTCTACAGCCCCGACCTGGTGAGCACGCAGGAGGAATACCTGCAGGCGTTGCGGTACGCGAAGGGAAACGCCGGCGGGGCCGATCTCGGGGCGCGCGAATTGGTGGAAAGCTCGCGGCGGCGCTTGCTCAACTGGGGCATTTCCGAAAGCGAAATAGCCTCGTTGGAGAAGCTGGGCCATGCCCGGAGCGCCTTGCCCATCGCCTCCCCCGCCAACGGAATCGTGCTGGAGAAGATGGTGGTGCAGGGCCAGAACGTCATGCCCGGGACGGAACTGTACCAGATCGCCGATCTCTCCAAGGTGTGGATCGTGGCCAGCGTTTATCAGCAAGATCTGGCGGTAGCGCGCCTCGGGGCCGAGGCGGAGGTGGAACTGAACTACATGCCGGGAAAGACCTTCAAGGGCAAGGTCACTTCCATTTCCCCGGGGCTCAACGCGCAGACCATGACCGCGGAGCTGCGCGTCGAAGTGGCCAATACGCCCGCCCTGGATTTCCGGCCCGAAATGTTCGCGACCGTGCATATCCGTTCCGCGGCGCGCAGCCGCGTGGTGGCGGTGCCGGAGCAGGCCATCATCCGTTCCGGACGGCGCGACATCGCCGTGGTCGCCTTGGGTAACGGCTATTTCGAACCGCGCGAGGTAAAGCTGGGAGCCGCCTCCGGCGATTACGTGGAGATCACCGAAGGCCTGCACGAAGGCGAGACCTTGGTCGTCTCTTCCCAGTTCTTGATCGATTCGGAGAGCAATCTCAAGGCGGCCATCCAGCAAATGCAGGGCGGCTCCGCTAAGGGAATGGACATGGGCGCGTCGGGTGCGGGAGCGGCTCCCGCTTCGGGGGCTGCCCCGGGGCCCGCTGCCGCGGCCGATAGCGCCCATACCGGCTCGGACGGAAAGTAGGCTATCATGCTCGAGAAAATCATCACCTGGTCCATCCGCAACCGCATCCTCGTCCTATTGTTCACCGCGCTCGCCATCGGCCTCGGCATCTACGCCTTGTCCACCACGGCGGTGGACGCTCTGCCCGATCTCAGCGACGTTCAGGTCATCGTCTACACCGAGCACAAGGGGCAATCGCCCCGCATCGTGGAAGATCAGGTCACCTATCCCCTGACCACCGCCATGGTTTCGGTGCCGGGGGCCAAGGTGGTGCGCGGCTATTCCTTCTTCGGCTACTCCCTGGTGTACGTCATCTTCGAGGACGGCACGGATATCTATTGGGCGCGCAGCCGCGTGTTGGAGTACCTGAACTACGCGCAGAAGCGCTTGCCCGCCGGCGTGGTGCCGACCCTGGGCCCCGACGCCACCGGCGTCGGCTGGGTGTACGAGTACGCCCTGGTGTCCGACAAACGCTCGCTCCAGGAACTGCGATCCATCCAGGACTGGTACCTGAAATACCAGCTCGCCAGCATCGAAGGCGTAAGCGAGGTGGCCAGCGTGGGCGGCTTCGTGAAGCAATACCAGGTCAATGTCGATCCCGTGAGGCTGCAGGCCTTCGGCATCCCCATCGGCATGGTGGAAATGGCCATCAAGAAGGGCAATTCCGACGCCGGCGGCGAGGTGATCGAGATGGGGGAGGCGGAGTACATGATCCGCGGCCTCGGCTACCTGAAGAACCTGGACGACATCAAGAACATCCCCATCATGATGAATAGGGAAACCGGCACGCCGGTCTATCTCAAGGACATCGCCGACATCGCCATCGGGCCCGAGATGCGGCGCGGCATCGCCGAACTGGACGGGAAAGGGGAAGTGGCCGGCGGGGTGGTCGTGATGCGCTTCGGTCAGAACGCCTTGCAGGTCATCGATGCCGTGAAAAGGAAGCTGGAGGTCCTGAAGGCCGGCTTGCCGGCGGACGTGAAGATCGTGCCCACCTACGATCGCTCCCAATTGATCCACCGCGCCGTCGACAACCTGAAGCACAAGCTGATCGAGGAAATGATCATCGTCGCGATCGTATGCGGGATTTTCCTCTTGCACTTGCGCAGCGCCTTGGTGGCCATCTTCACCTTGCCGGCCGCCATCCTGCTGGCCTTTTTCGTGATGCGCCTGCAGGGAATCAACGCCAACATCATGTCCCTGGGCGGTATCGCCATCGCCATCGGCGCCATGGTGGACGGGGCCATCATCCTCATCGAGAACGCCCATAAGCACCTGGAGCAGGAGAACCTGAAACCGGAAAACGAGCGCCGGCCGCATTGGGACGTCATCCTGGACGCGTCCAAGGAGGTGGGCCCGGCCCTGTTCTGGTCCCTGCTCGTCATCACCGTGTCCTTCATCCCCGTCTTCACCCTGGAGGCCCAGGAAGGCCGCCTCTTCCGGCCCTTGGCCTTCACCAAGACCTATTCCATGGCCGCCGCTTCCATCCTGGCCATCACCATCGTCCCCATCCTCATGGGTTTCTTCATCCGCGGGAAAATCCCGCCCGAACATCGCAACCCCATCAACCGCTTCCTGATGCGCGTCTACCATCCGGTCGTCGATTTCGTTTTGCGCTTCCCCAAATGGGTGATCGGCACGGCCGTGCTGCTGGTATTGGTCACCATCATTCCTTTCCATAAGCTGGGATCGGAATTCATGCCGCCTTTGTTCGAAGGCGATATCCTCTACATGCCCACCACCCTGCCCGGCGTATCGGTGACCAAGGCCAAGGAAATCCTCCAGCAGACGGACAAGATCCTGAAGACCTTCCCGGAAGTCGAACAGGTGTTCGGGAAGATCGGGCGCGCGGAGACGGCTACCGATCCCGCCGGCCTGGACATGGTGGAGACCACGGTCCGCCTCAAGCCCGAGCAGGAATGGCGGCCGGGCATGACGCCGGAAAAGCTGATCGAGGAGATGGACGCGGTCCTGAAGTTCCCCGGCCTCACGAACTCGTGGACCATGCCCATCAAGAACCGCACCGACATGCTCTCGACGGGCATCAAGACCCCGGTGGGCATCAAGATTTCCGGGCCCAACCTGGATACCCTGCAGATGATCGGGCTGGAGGTGGAAGCGCTGATGCGGAAGGTCCCGCATACGGCCTCCGCCTTCGCCGAGCGCGCGGTGGGCGGCACTGAAGCGGGTCCTGATTCCCTCGCCTTCGGGGCAACAGGTGCCGCTGGGGCAGATCGCCGAACTGACGCCCACGCGGGGGCCCATGGTCATCCGCACCGAAGGCGCCCGCCCCAACGCCTGGGTGTTCGTGGACATGCGCGGCACCGACATCGGGTCGTACATGAAGGAGGCCCAGAAGGCCATCGGGGCGCACTTGAGCCTTCCGCCGGGCTACAACCTGGTCTGGAGCGGCGAATACGAATTCATGCAACGCGCGCAGAAGCGCCTCATGCTCGTGATCCCGTTGACGCTCTTCATCATCCTCATCATCCTGTACCTGAATACCAAGTCGATGGCCAAGACGGCCATCGTGCTGTTGGCGGTACCCTTTTCCCTGGTCGGCGCGGTATGGTACCTGTACCTGCTGGGCTTCAACATGAGCCTGGCGGTATGGATAGGCCTGATCGCCTTGGCGGGCCTGGACGCGGAGACCGGCGTGGTGATGCTGCTTTACCTGGAGCGCGCCTACGAGGCGGCCAAGGGCAAGGGCCTGATGAACAATCTCAAGGACCTGAAGGCCGCCATCGATCATGGCGCGGTCATGCGGGTGCGCCCGAAGATCATGACCGCCTCGGTGATCTTGGCGGGCCTCATCCCCATCATGTGGAGCCACGGCACGGGCTCCGACGTGATGAAGCGGATCGCGGCCCCCATGGTGG
Source organism: Fibrobacterota bacterium (assembly GCA_019509785.1). Taxonomy (NCBI): domain Bacteria; kingdom Pseudomonadati; phylum Fibrobacterota; species Fibrobacterota bacterium. The sequence goes on from JAEKLQ010000022.1 coordinate 62,705, forward strand.
GCGGCGTGCTGACTTCGGTACTAATGGAATTGGTGGTTTATCCGGCGATTTACAGGTTGTGGCGAGGCAGAGGTTTACCGAGGGGCTGATTCCACAAGATGGACGATCCAAGGCCCGGGTCCCGGCGTTGCTACGAACCAATCATTCGGACCGGCGAGCACATTCCTGGCGGCCGTACGCATACGGACGCGCCCCTGGATATCCTGAAAAACCAGGACGGCGGACATGGGGAAGGGCGAATTGAATTGCAAATGCAGGCCGCCGAAAGCCTCCGGCCGGATCAAGCTCGTAGGGAATTGGATCGCGCCGCGGGTACCCTTTGTGATCGATGTCGTAAAAGTACCTGATGGGAAGGCCGCCCATTTCAGGCTATCGGCGGTAAAAGCGTAAAACCGGTTCCCGAGCACCGCGATGGATTGCGGCATCCCTGCATTGGCCTCGACCGGGGAGGCGTTGCCCGGGAAAATCCAGTTCTTCGAAGTAAACACCCAGGAATTATTTCCGGATGCGATGCCGGAGTAGCTAGCGCGCAAGGACGGGAATACCGAAGTGTCCGGACGCGCCCAAGTCTTTCCGCCATCCGTGGAGATTTGATCCTTGGCATGCGCCACAGCCGGATCGATGCATCCGAACTCCAGCGGGTGCGCGAGCAGCGCGGCGCCAACGGGCAGGACCTGCCAAGTCCCTCCCGGACAGGAAGTCGATAAAGGCTGCTGCCAAGTCGCGCCCGCGTCCCTGCTCGCATACAACTTTCCCTGGGCCTGGGCGAAAAGGGAGTTTCCGATTGCCGCCATAATGCTGCCCGGCAGATTGCCGAGCATCCGCCAGGTGGAATCCAGGCGGTTCCGCAAGTAATATTCCGAAGGCCATCCCCTTACCGCCAATGAATCCGTGGCGAACAGCAAACCGCCCAAGCTGGTTTTCCCGAGGGTATCCAACGCCCTCCAGTCTTCGCCGGCATGGGCGCGAAACCAGATCCAATTCGCGGTGGATAAGAATATCCCTCCCAATCCCCGGGCCAAACCGGCTGGCACGGAAAAATCCAGCGGCGCCGGGGTCGGACTCCACGAGGCTCCCGAGTCGGCGCTTTCGAAAAGCCCGATACCCGTCAGGCAACTCAACCGGCCATCTTGTGCGACAAAAGTTCTTCCCAAGCCTACCGGAAGCTTTCCCGCATTTCCATGGATCTGCGGGAACCATCGGGCAACGGAATCGCGCATGCGGGCGCCGAAAACGCCTTGGGTCGAAATCCACCGGGCTTCCTTTCCGATCAGCGCGACGCGGGAACCGCCATTTCTGTTAGGCAAGCCGTATGGTTGCTGCGTACTGTCGAAAACCCAGGCACCCATCTGAGCGATCCCATCCCCGATTTGAATCGGTGTTGGATCGATATGACCGAAGGACAACAGGGTGCTCATTTTCGATCCGGCGCCGGTGCCGAGGTAAAATCCGTTCCGGGCCAGGATGAATATGGAGTCGCCGCGGGTTTCCAGATTGTAGACCGGTACGCCGGAGGGATCCGGGGATTCGGATTTCCAACTCGCGCCGGAATAGGAACTGGAATAGAGCCCATACTCGGTAGCCGCCCACCATTGGCCGCTCCAAACGATTTTGTCGTGCACGACTTGAGGCAGAGTGGGCAGGTATTCCCAGGTTTTCCCTTCATCCGGGGATAGCGAGAGGCCGAGGGATCTACCGGCCGTAATCAGGCTGTCCTGCGCCCCAAGGTTGCCTGCGGTATAGAGCGTCGAATCCAAGGGCGTCCAGGTGGTCCCCAAATCGCCCGACCGATAATCGTGGCCGGCATTGGTGGTCAGCCAGAGATAGTCTGTCGAGCCGACCATGCTGTAATACTGATGCGTTGGAAGGATGGATTCGGGGAGGGGTTTTTTCTGCCAATGCCGGCCGGAATCCAAGGTAACATAGAGGGTACTATTGTCGCCGAGCAAGGCGTACGCCGTTCCCATGCGCTGGAAACCGCCCAATTGCGCGGTCTCTTGAATGTCCGCAGGGGTCCGATCCGACCAATGCGCCCCGTTATCCACCGAGAAATAAAGCCAGGGTTTCCCGTTCCTGAGGAACCATGCCACCCAAGGCCCATAGTAGTCCAACAGCTGGAATCCTTGCGAGAGGGGTTGGGCAGCAACGGGATTGACCGGAAGGGTCGACCATGTGCGGCCCAGGTCTTTGGAAACGGCGAGGGTTTGGGACGTGTCCGATTCCTTGCATATCCAGGTTCCCTGGGACTCGACGGCGGTCATGCAATGGGATTGCGCGCGGGGGACGGGCCTCCAGGTGGCGCCCCCGTCGGTGGACCGCAACGCCAGCCGGTTATTGGGAACCATTTCGCCCCCGCCGCGATCCGTATACATTACGTCGCCGATGGCGAGCAGGCCGCGGGCATCCTTCTGCAAATTCAAAACCTGGTCACCCCAACCCATGGCGGCTACTTCCCAGGCTGATTGATCGTTCCGCGTCACGCGACGTAAAACCGCGCCGGGGACGGACATCAACAAACCGGATGGACTGGGAAGGTATTTCACTTGAGCCAGAAGCACGCCGGCGTCGCCGTATGCCGAGGAGTCGCTGGGAAGGAGAAACGGGTCCAGGCAAGCCGCGCCGCAAGCGCTCCAATGGCTTCCGGAATCGTCCGTGACCCACCAGGCTTTTTTCGCCGTGGCCGCGAAGATGCGCCCCATGTGCATTTTCAAACCGGACAACTTTCCCGAGGGGAAAGGCGTCGTCAACCATTTGCGCGCCAGGCCGGCCGTATCGGTGACCAGAATGCCGCTGTCCTCGGCGACCCATAGTTTCGCGCCCACGCCCAATAGCAAACTGTCGGTAACGGGTTTGGAGTACGGCAGGGATTGCCAAACGGGAGCCGAATGAACGGAGGCGGCGGTCCCGGCCAATACCAGGAGGCTGATTTTCAAGGGCCCATATCGGGTAGGGCGCATAGGACCTCATTCGGGCCGCGGGAAGATTCCGGAGGACGGATTAAACCTAATCCCTTGGTCCTTTTTCCAGGGGGAGATTCGGAGGGGAAAGCGGGGTTCGGAAGGGGCCCGCCACGTGGGACGAATTGCTCAAGATCCGGCGGACCGGCGCGGGATCCTGGTTTTGATTTAAATTAGGGGTGCCGGCGTTGCGGGAATCGGGGGAGCACCATGGAAAAAGGTCATAAGCGGAATTGGCCCATCGCGATTTTCGCGTTCATTTTGATCGCCCAGGATGCGCCCGCGCGCCTCCAGATGGTGCTGCATTATTACAAGACCGGCTATAAGGAGTGGGCCGGCGGGGTGGCCGCCTGCCGGGCCGCCTTGGACAGCTTGGGGAACGAGTACCACTTCACGGTCAAGCATAGCGCGGATACCAACGATTTGATCAAGGTGGCGGATTACGACCTGGTCGTATTCGACAATGCCACCGATGCGGGAGGGGTAACCGGCGTTCCGGGCGCCCCCCAGATGGCATTAAGGAAATACATGGAGGCGGGCGGAAAGTTCCTGGCTTTCGGCGCCGCCGCCGATCACCGCGGCAAATGGGACTGGTACGATACGGTCTTGTTCAGCGGCGCGCGGTTCCAGAGTTTCGGCTTGGACAATTGGGCCGGCTTGTACAGGCCTTTCCCGCCCCCGTCGGGCTGGGATCCGGAGTTGCTCGGCATGTGGGGATTCCTCCGGGATTCCCTGAAAATCCCCGTGGATTCCGTTTTGGTCGGATCGGCCGTCGCGCATCTCAACATCGATATCGCGGCGGCGCCGGGAATAAAGGTCCTCCAGGAAGTGCGAGGCGCCAACGCCTGGAACACGTACGGGGAGGGATTTACCTGGACCAGGCAATTCCCCGCCCATGGCGGCCGCATGCTGTATACCGCGTTAGGCCACCAGGCCAACGATTGGACCGATAACGGCGCCTGGCTCAGGAAGGCCACCTACGGATACATGAAATACCTGATGGGAGATTTCATCATCGACCTGGCTCTCGCACCGCCCGGCATCCATGCCAGGGGATCGAGGCTGGAAGTCCGCCGGGATCGCAGAGGTAGCTTGCGTGTTACGGATGTCCGGGGGCGGCTGGTGCCTTCCGCCCCATTCTAATCGGGGCAGGAATTCGCGGCGTCCCCGCCGTCGCCGTTCCCTTTATCCTTCCCCTTGCCGTCGCCCGCCAGCTTACCCAGGCAAAGGCAGGGGAGAAGCAAGCAGCCATCCAAAATCGCATCGACGATCACGTGGAAATGCGTGGTCTTGCCGCTCCCGTCCAGGGCATGCACCGTTATGGTCGCCGATCCCGCGCCCGACCCATGGATGCCGTTCGCGGTCACCTCGGCCACGCCCGGTTTGCTGCTTGTCATTTCATAGAGAGGGGATGACGCGTTGGAGGGAAGCACGCTCACCGGCGCCGACTTGGTTTCGCCTACGGAGAGGCGCAGGTCCGTGGCGGAAAGCGATTCTATGAGGATAGTCGTTCCCACATGAATCGAAACGGTATCCTTCTTTTCCTTTGGCGGCGACACGGGCTTGGCGGCCACCACCGATCCGGAGTCGGATGGCGTCGACGGCCAGGGCGAGGAGAAATCCCGTTCGTTACACCCCCACAATACCACGAGTCCGAAAAATGCCGTGTAAACGCGTTTTAAAACGACCATACTACCACTCCAAGCGCCAAGGACAAGCCTCCCAGAAGCCCGAACTTACGCGTCTCCGAGTCCTTTTCGATCACGCGGGAGCGGGCCGGATCGGCTTCGCTGCGGACTTTCGCCGCTTTGAAGTCGTTGTATGCCTGATCCGCCTGGGCATGGGATTGCCAGGCCATGTAACCGAAGGCGCCGGCCCCGAGGACGGCCAAACCGACGGTCGACCCCTTGAAGAACGATTTCCACGGATGCCGCGTGGGCGGGACCGGGCGGGCGGCCACGGGGCCTTCTTCGCCCAAGGCCGTCATGAAGCGATCCTCCAGGTTCAGCAAGGACGCGTAGTCGGTGGTCTCGCGGGAGGGCCAGGCGCGGATTTTCCTCCCCGCGGATACGTCGTAAAGCGATAGATCCATCGCGTATTGGCCGCCTTCGTTGCGGACCTCGGAACGCAACAGATAGCGCACCCCCATTTGCTTGCCTAAGGCCAGCATGTCCGAGCCGCCGGATTCGGAAAATGCCGAACCCCCCAGGCCATGCGCCGAGGACGGGCCGGTGCCGGAGGCCGCGGCTTCGTCGCCGCCGGCCGTGGCCTTGGAATGGTCCAGGTCCAAGGCCGCCACCAGGGCATCCAACTCCGCCGGGCCGAGCATGTCGTAGGACCGGGACGCGTAGGCATGCGCCAAGGCGCGGTGCAAGGCCACGCGCGATTGCGGGGTGGACTGGCCGCCATCAATCACCCCCAATAGCCCGAGGCTGGGATGCTTGCGCAGGTCGAGGCTGGCCGGCTCCAGGTCGGAAACGGCGAATTTGAGCGGGCCTTCCAGGATGGTTCCGCGGCGCGCATGGCGGGTATCGCCGGGACGCTTGGGGGCTTGCCCGACCCGCGACCAGACCATTTGCGAAGAGGGGATATGCGCCAGCCCTATGGTATAGGCGTTCACCTCGGGCAAATCGGTGGAGGTTCCGAACAGGACGAATTCGCTTTGCAGCGCGTTGCCAGCGTCGAATGCGCATTGGAATTCGGAACATGGATGATCGGGATCCATCCCCAGGTCGCGCAGCTGTTTCTCGGCGCTGTCCGCGGAAAAGACCTTCCAGGCGGGATTCTCCGCCAGGCTATGGCGCAATAATTTCCCGGCCACTGGATCCGGCATGCCGGTGGTCAAATCGACGGGATCGAGGACCGTCACCGTGCGGGGGCCGGTGGCGGAGGCTTCCGGGACGGGCGCGTTCGGGGCGCCTGCGAAGGCCGCGGGGATGCAGAGCATCCATAAGGCTAAGGCCGCGGCGGCGGGCCTCTTCGGAAAGAGGCATCCGACGCGGCCGGGTTGCGGGTTACCGGCACGCATCAATTCTGAAAAAAGAACATTACAGGAACCAGCGCAATGCCGCGTTTGTCCAAGGAAAGAACCTTGTGAATTCGCGAACAGGAACCCATCAGTGCCCTTGGGAGCGCTAGTACCGAAGCGCGACCCATATTTTGCGCTTCCCCCGGTTTGCTAATTTACAGCTTCGGATTCCCCAAGGAGCGCCTTTGTCCAGACCCGTCGGCCGCATTTCCCTGATCGTCGTCGCTGTTGCAATCGTAGGGGTTTTGATTTACGTGAAGCCTAAAAAGAGCGATGTCGCCGGCGCTCCCGGAGGAGCGGGCGCTCCAGTAGGAGCGGGCGCTCCTCCGGCAGCGGGCGCCCCAGCGAACGCTTCTGCCGGGGCGGGGTCCGCCAAACCCTCCGCCCAGCCTGTTGCGTCCGGTGCGGGAAGCGCGACCTCCGCTGCGGGAGGCGGTTCCGCGGCCCCAGGCCCCGGTGGGCCCGCGGTTTCGGTAACGGGCCGGATCATGCGCGCCGATCGCCTGGAAAACTCCATTACCAGCTCCGGAAACGTGCTCGCCAATGAGGACGTGGAGATCCGCAGCGAGGTGCAGGGGAAGATCATCCGCATCGCCTTCAAGGAAGGCGGCCGCGTCAAGAAAGGCGATCTGCTGGTCAAAATCGACGATTCGGAGTTGCAAGCCCGCTCGCTGCAGGCCCAGGCGCATCTCAAGCTCGCCCAGGACAATGAATTCCGCATGCGCAAGCAGCTGGAAATCGAAGCCGTCTCACAGAAGGATTACGATCAGACGGCGAGCGAGCTGACCCTGGCCAAGGGGGACGTGCAACTCTTAAAGGCCCAGCTCGCCAAGACCGAGCTACGCGCGCCTTTCAACGGGATGGTGGGCCTGAAGCAGGTCAGCGAAGGCGCTTACGTCAGCCCCAACACCTTGATCACCACTCTGCAGGAGATTGATCCCGTGAAGATCGATTTCACCGTGCCGGGCAAGTATTCGGGCTTGATGAAGCCCGGGCAGATCATCCGCTTCACCATCCAGGGCTCGGATGCCCGCTTCCAGGGCAAGGTCTACGCGGTGGATCCGCGCATCGATCCCGAATCGCGCACCTTGCGCCTACGCGCGGTCAGCCCCAACGCCGAAAGCCGCGTCCTCCCCGGGGCCTTCGCCACCATCGAAGTGCCTTTGCAAACGGTGGAGTCCGCCCTGACGGTGCCCAGCGAGGCCCTGTCCGCCGATGCCCGCGGGGCCAAGGTCTTCCTGTTCCGGGGCGGCAAGGCCGAGGCTCGTCCCGTGCAGGCCGGCCTGCGCACCGACTCCCTGGTCCAAATCACCAACGGCCTCGCCGCCGGCGATACCGTCATCACCTCGGGCGTGGTCCAGATCCGCCCGGGGGCGCCCGTGACCCTGGCGCATGTCGATTAAGCGTCCCAGCCTTCCCTCCGCCATGGAGAACGTATTGTGAGTCTTTCTTCTACAAGCATCCGCCGTCCCGTCCTCGCGACGGTCATGTCCATCCTGATCACGGTCTTCGGCATCATCGGCTACCTCTACCTGGGCGTGCGCGAATTCCCGGCGGTGGATCCGCCCACCATCACCGTCACCACTACCTATCGGGGCGCCGCCGCCGACATCATCGAAAACCAGATCACCGAGATCCTGGAAGAATCGATCAACGGCATCTCGGGAATACGCGACATCAGTTCCATCAGCCGCGAGCAGCAGAGCACCATTACGGTCGAGTTCGATCTGGGGACGGATCTGGACGTGGCCGCCAACGACGTGCGCGATCGCGTTTCGCGCGTGGCGCGCAGCCTGCCGGTGGACGCCGATCCGCCCACGGTGGCCAAGGCCGATGCCAACGCCTTCCCCATCATCATGGTCACGGTGCAGAGCGATAAGCGGGACATCCTGGACGTAACCGCCATCGGATCGCGCCTGAAGGATCGCTTGCAGACCATCGCCGGCGTGGCCGAAGTGCGCATCTGGGGCGAGAAGAAATACGCCATGCGGCTGTGGATGGATCCGAAGAAGCTTTCGGCGTACGGCCTCACCGTGGTGGACGTGAAGAACGCCCTCAACGCCGAGAACGTGGATCTGCCTTCGGGGCGCATCGAGGGCCAGAACACCGAGTTGGCGGTGCGCACCATGGGCCAGCTCGCCACCGTGGAGGACTTCGACAACCTCATCGTCAAGACGGACGGTTCGGCCATCGTGCGTTTCAAGGATATCGGGCATGCCCAGCTGGGCGCCGAGAACGAGCGGACCATCCTGAAGAACAACGGCATCCCCATGATCGGGCTGGCGCTTACGGCCCAGCCGGGGGCCAACAACCTGGCCATCGCCAAGGAATTCTACAAGCGCTTCGAAAAGCTGAAGGACGACGTTCCCGACGACGTCAAGATCAGGCTCGGGTTCGATAGCACCCGTTTCATCCAGCGGTCCATCGACGAGGTGAAGGAGACCATCATCTTCGCCTTCCTGCTGGTTTTGCTCATCATCTTCCTGTTCCTGCGCGACTGGCGCACCACCATCATCCCCGTGCTGGCCATTCCGGTTTCACTCATCGGCACCTTCTTCTTCATGTGGCTGGCGGGGTTCACCATCAACGTGCTCACCTTGCTCGGCATCGTGCTGGCCATCGGCCTGGTGGTGGACGATGCCATCGTGGTGCTGGAGAACATCTACGCCAAGATCGAGCATGGCATGGATCCGGTGGAGGCCGGGCATAAGGGCGCGGCGGAAATCTTCTTCGCCGTCATTTCCACCACCTTGGTGCTGGGCGTGGTCTTCCTGCCCATCGTGTTCCTGCAAGGCTTCACGGGCCGCCTGTTCCGCGAGTTCGGCGTGGTGGTGGCGGGCTCGGTGTTCATCTCCGCCTTCGTGTCGCTGACCCTCACGCCCATGATGACCTCCCGCATCGTGAAAGGGCACGCGCGCCATAGCCGCTTCTACGAATGGACCGAACCGTTCTTCACCCGCTTGCAGGACGGCTATCGCGATAGCCTGGCCTCCTTCCTGCGCGTCCGCTGGATGGCGCCGATCATCCTGGTGGCCGCCTTGGCCGGAGGCGGCTGGTTCTTTTCCCACCTCAAGGAAGAGCTGGCGCCCATGGAAGATCGCAACATGTTCATGATCAACGCCACCGCCCAGGAAGGCGCCACTTTCGATTACATGGACAAGTACATGGACAAGCTGATCAAGCTGACCACCGCCGAAGTCCCGGAATCGGACGTGATGCTTTCGGTCACCGCACCCGGCTTTTCCGGCTCGGCCGGCGTCAATTCGGGCTTTATCCGCCTGTACCTGATCGATCCGGAGAAGCGCACGCGTAGCCAACACCAGATCGCCTCCCTCATGTTCGCCAAGGCCAAGGGCCTGACCGGCGCGCGCATCAACGTCGCCGAGGATCAGACCATCCAGGTCGGGGCGCGCTTGGGTTTGCCTATGAACTTCATCATCGAGGCCCCCACCTTCCAGAAGCTGAAGGAAATCCTCCCGAAGTTCCTGGAGGAGGCCCGCCAGGATCCCGCCTTCTCCGTGGTGGACGAGAACCTGAAGCTGAACAAGCCCGAGTTGCGCGTGGAAATCGATCGCGATAAGATGCGCACCCTGGGCGTGAACGTGCTGGACGTGGCCACCGCCCTGCAACTCGCCTTTAGCGATCAACGGTTCGATTATTTCGTGAAGGACGGGAAGCAATACCAGGTGATCGGCCGCGTGGCCAAGGAGTTCCGCAAGGAGCCGAGCGATCTGAAGAACCTCACGGTCCGCAACAAGCGCGGGGAGCTGGTCAGCCTGGACAACCTGGTGAGCTACCGCGAGCAGATCAATCCGCCCCAGCTCTATCGTTATAACCGCTACGACTGCACCACCATCTCGGCGGGCCTGAATCCCGGCTACACCCTGGGGGACGGCATCGTCGCCATGCGGCGCATCGCAGCCAAGGTGCTGGACCCCAGTTTCTCGACCGAGCTGTCGGGCCCGGCGCGCGATCAGGAAGAAGCCTCGGGCGGTATCGCCTTCGCGCTGGTGCTGGCCCTGGTTCTCGTCTACCTGGTGCTCTCGGCCCAATTCGAAAGCTATCTCGACCCCTTGATCGTGATGTTCACCGTTCCGCTGGCCTTGTGCGGGGCCGGCCTCGCGCTCTGGTACTTCAACCAGACCCGGAACATCTTCAGTAACATCGGGGCCATCATGCTCATCGGCCTGGTGACCAAGAACGGCATCCTGATCGTGGAGTTCGCCAACCAACGGCGACGACATGGGCTGGACAAGCTAGAGGCGGTCAAGGACGCGGCCGCCTCGCGTTTCCGCCCCATCGTGATGACAAGCCTGGCCACGGTGCTGGGGACCTTGCCCATCGCCCTGGCCCTGGGCGCCGGCGCCAAGAGCCGCATGCCCATGGGCATCGTCGTGATCGGGGGCCTGCTCTTCTCCCTGGTCCTGACCTTATACGTGGTGCCCGCCATGTACAGCTACCTTTCCCTGCGCAAGGACCTGGGGCCCGAAGGCCCGGACGACCTCTTGGCCAGCAACGGGGTTCCCGCGAAACCCGGAACCGCCAATCCGACTGAAGCGGGCCGCGTGCTTCCGGCGGGTCGCTTTCGCGAGCACGGATGAACAACATGAAGATGATCTTGATCGGCGCCGAGCGCGCCCCTAATGCCGCCATTCAATGCATTCCGACCATGCTAACCGGAGTCCTTCTCCCCGCCGCCTTGGCCCTGGCTACCGCCGTCCAGGCCGCGCCGGTGCTTACCTTGGATCAGGCCCTGGCCATCGCCCTCGATTCCAACCGCAACTACCGCATCTCCGAATTGGATGCCCGCACCGCCGCCGAGGCCGTATCCTGGGGCCGCGCCGGGGCCTTGCCCTCCGTGGATGCCAGCGGGTCTTACGTCAAAAGCGTCAACGACACTCGCCAGGTGCGCGTGGGCTCGTCGCCGGAAAGCGTGTCCGGGGCCGAATCCAGCACCAAGCTGGCCGGCATCAACGGGACCTGGACCGTGTTCGAGGGTTTGTCCTCCTTGGCGGCGCACAAACGATTGGAAGCCAGCGCCGCCCTTTCCGATGCGGGTCGCGAACAGGCCCGCCAGACCTTGGCCTCCCAGGTCATCCTCGGCTATAGCGACGTGGTGCGGCAGAGCCGGGTGCTGGCGGCGATGGATTCCACCGTGGCCCTCTCCCGCGAGCGCGTCAAGATCACGCAAGGCAAATACGGATTCGGGGGCACCTCCAAACTAGAACTGCTGCAAGCGCAATTGGATCTGAACTCCGATCGGGCGGATAGCCTGAAACAGTCCTTGGGCCTGGACGCTTCCAAGCGCCTGCTCAACCGGTTGTTGACCCGCCCCGACACCCTGGCCTTCGAAGCGGAGGATTCCATCCCCTTGGCGGCGGCTCCCGATCTCGAGGGCCTGCGCGGGCGGGCCATCGAAATCTCCCCGTCGCTCCGCCAGGCCGCCCTTACCCGCAGCGTTTCCGATGCGGCCTTCCGCGAATACGTGGGTAAGCTCTTCCCGGCGGTGGGGCTTTCGCTGGGCTACAATTACAACCTGGCCGAATCCCAAGCGGGATTCCTGCGCACCAACGAAGCCGAGGGCGTCAGCTACGGCATCAACGTGAAGATGAACCTGTTCGACGGGTTCACCTTGCGGGACGATTGGCGCGCGGCCAAGCGCTCCATCGCCAAAGCCGACCTGCAATACCAGGAAGCTCGCGCCGCCTTGGAAGCGGCCTTCTCGGAAGCGGCCCAGGCCTATCGGGCCAGCATGAACCAGCTGGCCCTGGAGACTTCCAACGTCGCCTTGGCGCGGGAGAACATGGGCATCGCCATGCAGCAATTGCGCCTGGGCACGATCGCCTCCTTGGAGTTACGGGCCGCCCAGGAGAAATTCGTGGCGGCCGAAACGCGTCTGGTCTCGGCCCGCTTCGAGAGCAAGCGCGCGGAGACGGAGCTATTGCTTTTGGCGGATGGGCTGGCGCCCAAGTAAGCAGAGGGCCGATCGGAGATCCGTCGCCCTTTTCCCGCTTGGGTTTTCCGATTCCGGTTTAGTAGCCTTTTCCCGGAGGCTGCTTATGCGAATCCCAGGCTTATGCGCAATGCCCCTCGCCCTGGCGGTCTTCATAGCGCACCCGGCTGCCTCCGCCGCGGGCGTGGATGCTTCCAGCATGAATGGCAAGGTCCTGGTCGGATACCAGGGCTGGTTCGATTGCCCCATGGGCGGCGCCGGCTCCTGGATCCATTGGACCCGCGGCGGCGTCCCGACGGCCGCCAACCTCACCGTCGACATGTATCCCGATTTGCGCGAGTTCGGCGGGGCCGACTTATGCGCCTCGGCCGGCATGACCGTGGGCGGGAAAACGGCCGGATTCTATTCGGCGCGGACCTCGGCGGTGGTGGACGCGCATTTCCGCTGGATGGAGGCCTACGGGATCGACGGCGCATTGGTACAGAGATTCGTGACGGAAATCGCATCGAAACGCCGGGGCGGCGATATCGTCCTCAAGAACGTCATGCGCGCCTGCGCGGCGTCGGGGCGCGCTTGGGCCGTCGAATACGACGTTTCCGGCGCGCCGGATCCGGGCTTCGCCGCCCTCATCGAAGAGGACTGGCGCTATCTGGTGGACAGCCTGGGGATCGGCGCCGATCCCCGTTACCTCCACGAGGGCGGACAGCCGGTCATCGCGGCGTGGGGAATGGGATTCACCGACGCGCATCCGCCCGCCGATCCGGCCGCGGCTACCGCCTTCATCCGCTGGTTCCACGCCGACGCAGACGCCCGCTACCGCGCCTGGTTCATGGGCGGCGCCCCGGCCGGATGGCGCCGGCTCGAACAGGATGCCCGCACGGATTCCGGATGGAAGGCGGTGTACGCGTCCATGGACGCCGTCCAGCCTTGGACGGTGGGACGTTACGTCGACATCGCCGGAGCGGACGGATACCGGCAGAACTCCCTGGCGCCCGATCTCGCCCTCGCCGCCGCGGACGGGAACGCATACTGCCCGGTCATCTTCCCAGGGTTCTCCTGGAAGAACCTGAACGCCGGCCCGGCCAACCAGATCCCGCGCCGCGGGGGCCGGTTCCTATGGCGCCAGGCGATGAACGCCAAGGCCGCCGGAGCGCAATCCGTGAAGATCGCGATGTTCGACGAGGTCGACGAAGGCACGGCCATTTTCAAGCTCGCGCCCACGCGCGCCGACGCTCCCGACCAGGGATATTGGCTTACGCTCGATGCCGATGGGGAAGCCTTGCCGTCCGATTGGTACCTGCGCTTGGCCGGAGAGATCGCCAAGGTCTTCCATGGCCAAGCGCCCATGGCCGATAGCATCCCCATCAAACCCACGGATCCCAGCCCCATCCATGCGCCCCGGGTACGGGCCGTTCCCTTGCGTTCCGCGGAAAACGGCCGCGCGGAGTTCTTCGATTTCCTCGGCCGCCGCTGGGCCTTACCGCTTCAAACCGAAATCGAATCGCCCAGGTAAGGGGTCAGGGTCCTGCGCAGGATTTCGAGGATGATGGGTTTGCTCAGGTAATCGCTCATCCCCGCTTCCAGGCAGCGGTCGCGGTCGCTGGCCATGGCATTGGCGGTTACCGCGATGATGGGCATGGGAGCCGTTCCCGTTTCCTTTTCCCAAGCGCGGATCCTGCGGGTCGTTTCGTATCCGTCCCATCCCGCCATTTGCACGTCCATCAAGGCGACGGCGTAACCGCCGCGTTTCGCCATCTCCACCGCGACTTCCCCTTCGCCGGCCACCTCCACGATGCAACCCATTTTTTCGAGCATCTGCGCCGCGACTTTCTGGTTCACCACATGATCTTCGACGAGGAGGACCTTCGGAAAGCTTTTGCGCGCGGGCGCCTGCAGGGGTCCGTCACCCTGAGGGGCCGAACCGTTTTCCCCGGAGGACGGTTCCTTATCCACCTTCCGGAGCGGCAGGGAAACGATGAAGGCGGAACCGAAGCCCGCGCTGCTTTCCGCGCGGATATCCCCATCCATCAGCAGCGCGAGGCGCTTGCAGATGGCCAGGCCCAACCCGGTTCCCCCGTAACGTCGGTTGAATCCGGAGTCGACCTGCGAAAACGGCTGGAACAAGAGGGCCAGCTTATCTTCGGGAATGCCGATGCCGGTATCGACGACGCGTATTTCCACGGCGAGCTTGCCTTCGGAAATGGGCCGCCCCGCGACTTTGACGCGCACCGAGCCTTGGTGGGTGAATTTGACGGCATTGCCGCAGAGGTTCGTCAGGATCTGGCGGATACGGCCGGCGTCGCCGAAGAAATATTCGGGCAGGTGGCCCGGGTAGTCCAGCGAAAGCTCCAGCCCCATCTCCATCGCGCGGGGCCGGAACAGGCCGCAAACCTCCATCATGACGATCTTCAAATTGAAAGGGGCCGGTTGCAAACCGATCCGGCCGGCTTCGATTTTGGAGAAGTCCAGGATCTCGTCCAGGATCCGCAGCAAGGCTTCTCCCGAAGTCTGGATGGTGCGCAAACCGTCCTGCTGCTGGGGATCCAGCCGCGAACCTTGCAACAGGGACACCATGCCCAATACGCCGTTCATCGGCGTGCGTATTTCATGGCTCATCGTAGCCAGGAATTCGCTTTTCGCCCGGCTGGCGTTCAGGGCTTCGTCCTTGGCTTTTACCAAGGCATCGAAGGTTTCCCGTAATGCATGGGTCCGTTCCTCCACCAAGGCTTCCGCATGCGCGTGCCGCCCGGTCAACATCCACAGGAACAGCGCCAAGAGGGCCGTGAAAAGCAATCCCGTCACCAACACCACCCATACCGTCCAGGCCCGGCGCGCCTTCATGAAGCCGGGCGTAGCGGCGAATTCCATCACCCAATTCCGGCCGCCCACCTGGATTTCGCGCGTCCATTTCAGGGGCGACGTCCCTCCGGCCAGCCCGAACCCGCCTGGAACGGCCCCCTCCCTGAAGGCAAGGTTGGAAGAAAACAATTCGCGCGCCTCCGGCGGCGCGGCGGAATCGATGAGGCGGAGGGCGATGCCGGCCGTTAGATCAGGACCGCAGGCCTTCCCCAATATCTCCGGGAGACGGAACGCGGCCACCAGCAAACCGCGAACGCTATCCCGGTCGGCGGGGGACCAGGTCATGGGTAACAGGCTGCGATAGGCCGCCGCCGCGCGCAGGGGACGGAAGGCGTAATGTCCCGCGGGCCTTTTGATCCGGGATTCCATTTCGGTATTGCTGGCCGAGTCCAGGCGCTTGCCGGCGTTGCGCGAGAAGTAGAGGCGGGAGGTCACGCCCGTGCCTCCGCTTTCCAAGGCGTATGCGATGGCCGCTTGGCGCAAGGGTTCGTGGGTCAAGGTCATGCCCACGGCGTAGGAGAGCTTGTCGGGGGCGACGTAGAACAGGGGATATTGCTCGGCGCGGGGCCGGGGTTCCGTCGGGAATCCGATGCTGTCCAAATCGTAAATGCGCCAAGGGACCACTCCCTGCCTGGCGGCTTCCTTCGTCCAAAAGGCCTTGGTCGCCTCCGTGATCCTGGGCGCGTATCCCATCCCCACCAATCCCGGCGTACGCGCCATCAATCGCATGGCGAACAGCCGGAATTCGTCCTTGTCGACCGATTGCGAACCCGCGAAGAAATCCTCCACGTCGTCCAAGCCCGACAGCAAGGTTTCCACCTCGCGTTGGATGGAATTGGAAAGCACCAAGGAACGATGTTCGAATTCCGTGCGCAAGTGCTGCCGTTCCCAGTTTTCCGCCCATGCGAAGCAGATCGCTACCGTCGCCAAGGTGGCCGCGACGGGAAGCGCGACGGTCAGCCATCGCGATCGCCACACCTGCCTGTTTTTCCGGATGCTATTTGTCGGGTCGGCCATGGGATCAAAGAGTATCAAACACGGGAGGAGCATAGGTAATCCGGGGCCGTTTTTCAAACAAACCGGCCTTGGCGGACGGCCATGATCGCGCGAAACCGGGCATGCGCCCGGGTTTCCATCTTGGAACGGGGCCTGGGCCAGGGTACCTTTCGGGTACCCGGGCTTCCGCCTGCCGAATCGAAAACGAGGGGAATATGATAAGACATTGCGCCGTGCTGGCTATTTTCTTGGTCGGCTGCGCATCGACGTATTCGACGAACAATTACCAGGAGGATGCGAAGGCGGAGAAAGCCGTCTTCAAAGGCGAGAAGCTCTTCATCGCTCCCTTATCTTCGATTGCCGTCTCGGCAGGGAACTCGTCCGCCAAGGTGGATAGCGGCAAGCAGGCCCTTCTCATAAATAAGGACACCCTCGCGCGCGTCTACAATGAGGGCCTCAACGCCCGCTTCCGGAAATCGTTCCTCAAAGTGGAGATCGTACCCGAACCCGACTTCGCCCGCTATAACGCGGCCCTCACCGATGCCGCCCTGGAAGAGAGCATCCATTACTACGGGAATGGCAAGGCGGAGTACTATTTCAAGCATCCGAAACGCGAGGTCCTCGATTCGCTTGGGATCCGGGCCGATCTCATCTTATACCTCACCAGCCTCACCGTTTCCATCAAGGATGTCCCGGCCTCTTCTTTCAGAAACGAGGGCGGAGGCGGATCATGGCAGACTACGGGGGTAAGCTTCCACGGCGGGAGCGCGCCTACGGTGAACCAGACTTTCGTAGGCGGCGGCGGGATCGAGATCCTTGCAGAAGGGTTTAAGCCGAAGCTGACCGCCTTCGCGAAGTACATCCTGTGGGATTACGGGAAGTCGGCGGCGATCGCCTATGGGCAATTCCAGATCGAAAGCGGCGTGAACGCGGACGATATCCGCGGGCATTGGGAGGACATCTCCCGCACCGTTACGGACCGGATAACGTCCCACGTCTTCAATCTGGATTAGGCGCGGTCGATCCCCACTAATAAAAGATCGGATACCGGAACCCGCGCCGCCCTCTCCGTGCCGAGCGGAATTTCCCGGGAATCGCGGTTCCGGTCCCGCGGTTCTCCGCGAATTTTCCAAATCTGACGGCGCATCCCGCACCTCAATTTTCTCTTGTCCTCGCTTTGGCCTAAAAAGAGATTAGTAGGGCTCGGAAGCACCCTAGCGAGGAGATCACCTTGAACGAACTCAATTCATCCACGGAAATCCCCTCCTCCCTCGAAGACATGGGGATGGCCCCGGAAGAGAGAGCGACGGGCGAAGACGGAACTCCCGTCCGCGGGCCAAGCGTAAAGAAGACCCTGGCCCCGAAAAAGGAAAAGAAGAGCGGATCGGATCGGAACCTGCGTTTCCTAGGCGATGATTCGGGCCTGGCGACCTACCTGCGGGAGATCAGCCAATCCCAGAATCTCACTTTGGCGCAGGAGGCGGAACTGGCCCGGAATATCCGCGCCGGCGATAAGGACGCCCTGAACACCTTGGTGCAAGCCAACCTGAAATTCGTGGTGGCCGTGTGCCGCAATTACCAATACCAGGGCCTGCCGCTCGGCGATTTGATCAACGAGGGCAACCTCGGCCTCATCCGCGCCGCCAAGCGCTTCGACGAGACCATGAACTTCAAGTTCATCTCGTACGCGGTGTGGTGGATCCGCCAGGCCATCCTTTCGGCCCTGGCCGATCAATCGCGGGTCATCAACATCCCTCCCAGCCGCGTAGGCACCATCCACAAGATGGGCAAGACCAGCGTGAAGCTGGAACAGAAGCTGGGCCGCGCCCCGACCATTTCCGAATTGTCCGAGGAGATGGGCGTATCCATCAACGAAATCCACGAGAGCCTGCAATTGAGCTCGTCGCCGATGAGCCTGGACGCCCCGGTCAAGGACGGGGAGGACGGCCGCCTGGAGGACGTGCTCGAGGATCATAACGTGGATAGCCCCGACAAGAGCACGGTGGCCTACACGCTCCGCGAGGAGATGAAGGGCATCCTCTCCTCTTTGGATGAGCGCGAGGAAAAGGTGGTGCGCTTGTACTACGGCATCGGGCTGGATACCACCTACACCCTCGAGGAGATCGCCCAACGCTTCAACCTGACGCGCGAGCGCGTGCGTCAAATCAAGGAGAAGGCCCTGAAGCGCCTGCGGCATCCGTCGCGGCTCCAGAAGCTGGAACGGTTCAAGGCGTAATCGCCCGATGCTACCGTTCAACTACGAGAACGACCCCGGCGGCCCCAAGGGCGCCGGGGTTCCCTATAACGGCTACACCATCCTGTTGGTGGACGACGACGATCAGGTGAGCGCCCTGGCGCAAGACAGCCTCGCGGCCCAGGGTTACCGGGTACTCGCCGCCCGCGATTCGGATCAGGCCCTGCGTCTGTCCGACGAGCACCCCGGGCCCATAGACCTGTTGATCACCGATCAGGTGATGCCGCCTTTCATGAGCGGGCATGAGCTGGCCACCTGCCTAAGGCTGTTACGGCCCGACCTGAAGGTCCTCTACATTTCCGGCTACGGCGCCACCGACGGGGTGGTCGACGAAGTGGGCGACGCCTTCGCGGGATTCCTGGCCAAGCCCTTCTCGCCCCGGAACCTGGTCGACAAGGTGGAGGACCTGATCGCCGCCGAAGACCCCGATGAGGTGGAAGCGGAGGAAGAAGAAGTCGAGACCGAAGAAGAGTAACGGCCCTTCCGCCTCCGCGCCCCTCCGAGCGGTTTCGCCGCCACGACGATGAGCAAGCCGGAAGGCTTTCCCGGCCCCCCGCCGTCCCAGTCGCCATAAGCCCGTTCCAGTTCCAGTCCGGCCGTCCGCAACAGAGCCTTCACTTCGCCTAAGTTCCAGGTTTGCGCGCTGGCCGCCGGAGCCTTTATCCTTCCTCTTTCCCCTGCCACCCGGGCGATGAGCCTGCCGTTGTCGGGATCGAAGTCCACCTTGGCGTTTACGGGCGCGCCGCCGGCTTGGATGGAACGGGTCCCGGTCCTTTCCCAAGCGCGATCGCGATCGAGCAAGTGGAAGCATAAGAGCCCTCCCGGCCGCAGGGCGCGGCGCAAGGCCCGCAGGCGTTCCGCGGGATCGGCTTCGAACCCCAGGGCTCCCGCCAGGAAAATCCGATCCAGCCCGCCGACGTCGGGAAAAGCGCCGGCCACTCGATGGCCCAGCCGGGTTAACTCGGCGGTTACCCCTGCCGGGGCCCCATGGGCGGCGATCGATTGGCCGCCGAACAAGTACAAGGCGTTGACCAGGAAAGAGACCAGGGTCGGCGTATCCCCCGGGATTTCCGGATCCAGTGCCGCTTGCGCGGCGAGCGCTTCGATTGCGATGTCCATCTTGCCCTCCGTGAAACGAAAAACGAAACAAAAAAAGAAGCCCGCTCGGAGGAGCGGGCTTCGGTAAGGCGAGGTTGATTCCCCGAACGCCTATAAAGACCCGCTCCTCCCGTTCCCATGTTTGCCGGTCATGGCATCCGGGGTCCGGACGCAACGCGCGCATACGCGCTGGCACGGCCGGGCCGGAATGGGAGCGAGGATTGATTGGGTGGATCGCCAGGAAGTCATATCCGAATTATACGTAAAAGCCGCGATGCGTCAAGGCCCCGGGGGAGGGGAGGAAACGGGATTTAACGCGGTTTTCCTTTGAAATCGCCTTCCCTGATCCATCGCAAGCATTCCCGCATGCTCTCCCGCATGGCCTCATGCGGCGCATGGAAACGCCGGCCATGCCCGGGCAGCACCCATTCGAAGGGGTAACCGGCGAGTTTCTCCATGGAACGCGCCAGCTCCTCCCAGGAATGCCAGCAAGCGTCGCGGAAAGCATAGAGGTGGCCGCGACGCTCGGACCAGGCGAGGTGATCCCCCGTGAACAGGAAGATATCCCGGTAAAGCAGGCAACAGCTGCCTTCGGTATGGCCCGGAACGGGAATGATGCGCAGGTCCGGGGCCAATTCCAGGTCCTGCGATCCTTCCAGCAGGCGTTCCATCCCCCGGGCGCCCCAGCCCGCGTCCGCGGCATGCATGATGCGATCGCAACCCAGGCGGTCATGCCAATAAACATGGTCGGCCACGTCGTCGCCATGGGTCAGGAACATCCAACGGGCCCCGCCCATGGCCTCGATGCGGCCCGCCAGGGTTTCGGACCGCCGCGGCGAATCCACCAGCACGTTGCCCTCCGGCCGGACGATGAGATAGGACGCGGCCCCGTAGGACTTCTCGCTATGGTAGCCGCAGTAGAAGACCTCGCCATCGATCGGCACGGGAAAGGCGGCGCGGGCGGACGGCATTTCCGGATCGGGAGCCAGGGTGCCGATGGATGCGGTCGGGCAGGCGACCGCGGCCAAACGGGCCCTATGCCGGGCTTCCGGATCGGCGGGTTGCGTCCCTACGGCGCTTTGGCCCGCCTTGCGCACGAAGGTTTCCGGGGCCAGCCATCGGCAGGTATCGCAATCGATGCAAGTCTCGTCGACGTAGAAATCGCCTTGGGCATTACCGGGGAGACGGCGTTCGGGATGGGCCATGGGAGGAAAATACATGGACGAGGGAATCTCGGGCGGGGGCGTATCCCGTTCAGCCCTTGGCGCCCAACCATCCTCCCAGGGCGGCCGAGGCCCCGGAGAGCGCGGATATGGCGAGTAGCCAGCGCGCGGAGGAAGCCGCCAGGGAACGGACGGAAGCCTCTTCGGCCTCTACGGAAAGGCGGGCTTCGTCGCGGCGCCGGGCGATTTCGGCGTGCAAACGGCCGGCGGACTCCTCGGCGGCGCGGAAGGCCGCATCGGCGGCCTCGGCCATCTTCTCGGCATCGGAACGGGATATGCCCTGCTTGGAAAAGAACAAGGATTGCAAGGCGGGTTTATCGAATTCCCGCAGCTCCTTGTCGAGGGCCGGGGCGGCGGCCAGCCGCTCTTCGAGCAGCCTTTCCAGGGCGCGGCGGAACGAGGCGTAGTCGCGTTCGGGCCGGGACAAGGCGTAGAGGCGATCGCGCAAGCGCGACAGGGCTTGATCGGTGGCCTCCTGGCGGCGATGCTCGCGGATCTCGCTGCGCGACAGCATGCGGGTGCGCGCCGAATCGATGAGATCGGCGATGGAATCGGCTTCACGCGGGGAGATGTCGCGGCGTTGCTTGAGCTCGCGGGCCACGTCCTCGCGGCGCAAGGAGCGGGCTTCCTTGTCCACGATCTCCCGGCCGTTCTCGCTTCGCAGGACCAAATGCGCCAGTTCCCGTTCCAACCGATCGGGATTCAGCGCGCTGCGATCGGATTTGCGCAGGAAATCCTTGAATCCCTGCAAGCGTTCGCGATAGCCGGCCCCCTGTGCTACCGCCGTGGCGGCTTCCAGCTTTTCCCCGCCGCCCTCGAAGGGTTTGCCCGCCGGCGCCGGCGGGGGCAGGGCGATGGGGCCGGACGGGGAAACGTCGGCGCCTCCCGGGGCGCCCTCCTTGGGTAACACATCGGTTACGGTGGATTCGGCCGGATGGGCAGGACCGGCCTCGCGCAGGGCCGTCCATCGCGCGTATAAGGCTTCCGTCCACTGGGCCACCTCTTCCGCGGTCAAATCGTTGCGGCTGGATGCCATCTCCCGGAAGCGCGCCTTATCGAGGCGCAGCAGGTCGTCCCGCCGCGCGGCCTCGCGCAGGGCCTCGTCGTCGAAGAAGGCATCCGCTTCGCGATCGATCTCGAAGCGGTCCGGGCCTTGGGATCCCAACCGCTCCAGGAATTCCTTGAGGCTTTCCCGCAGGGTTTCCCCGGTCCGGCGGGAACGGAACGATTCGCGAACTTCGGATTCCAAACGCGCCTGGGTGGACGTATCCCAGGCGGGAACGTGCAGTGGAGGGACGGAGTAATGGGCCAGGGAGCGGCGGAAGACCCTCACGACGGCCCCGAACCAGGAGGCGCGCCCGGAGGTTTCGGAGAGCGACATCACGGCGAGGAATCCGGCCCATACCACGAGGGCGATCCAGAGACCCTGCCGATGGGTAACGGATCGGTTACTGGAGGCGGCGATCCAACAGGCTACGAAGAGCGGAAGGCAGGCCCCCAAGGTCGCTCTCCAACCCAGGCGCAGGCCGATCTGGCGCGCGGTCGCCGGGGGGCGCGCATGACGAAAGGCTCCTAGGGCGATGGCGGAACCAGCTAAAATGGTTTGCAAGCCGAAGGCCAAGGCGAGACCCAACGCGATAGCGGACAGGGAACTGCCTTCCATGCTTTCCTCCTTCAGGCGGGGGCCGCGCCGCCGCGGAGGCCGAGCCTGCCTCTCACGAAAATAAATCCCTACGGGGCCACGGAAAGCGATAAGAATCCCGATTGTCGGGGGATCTAATGGAAGGGGTTGAAAAGCGGAGTTTGCCGCGAAAAGCGGCGGAATGGCGGACACATCAGGGATGTGCCCGCCCGGCTAATGCAGGATTAGCTCCCGACGAGGACCGAAATCCCGCTAAGGAACGATGAACCACCCGATAACCCCGAGGCTTTAGGAATGGTGCAGGAGACGTTTAAATAAGTGACGTTAATCGGGGGTGACCCGATAGACTGGGTGTGCGGAGGGGCATTTTGCGCGCCGGTCGGGAAGGTCGTAGTCCCGGAGTTCCACACGTTATTCCCCGATTGGTCCAATCCAGCGACCTTGCAGGTGTAAGCGCCCGGAGTGGTGCTACGATTCCAAAAGGTGGCCTGAATGACATAAAGCTGGGAGCCGCTGAGGGCGCCCTGAGGCCTGGCCCATTGGATCCCGCAATTTACGGTTGCCGAAGAACTGGTGGACTGATTGTTGGCGCCGAATGTGCTCTGTACGACGCCGCCACCGATACAGGTATTACCGTGAACCCAGATATCGTCGAAAGTTTGCGCGCTCGCCGCCCCGGCGAACGCCAGTATGGCCGCCCCGATTGCCGACATCCGAACTTGTCGCGTTAATTTCATGATTGTTCCTTGTGATCATGGTGATGCAACCGAATAAATTTCGATCGCTACCATTGAGACGAAGACTGGGCGGGGAATGTCGCACCAATTTAATTGGCACTACAGAAAAAATATTTCAGGGAGTCGGATCCGAAACTGGATCCTTATCCGCATCCTGGGGGTTCGGCAAGTCCTGCCAAGAAGCAAAGATCGCTACGGACTATCGAATCGTTATCCGGCTTCTGGTTCGCGCTCCATTCGCGTCGATAACCGCGTAAAGGAATTGCGCGGGCAGCCCGGGAAGGTCCCAGCGAATCGTTTGTGATCCTGCCGGAACGGAACGGCGCAGCATCGGCCCGGCCTTCCTGCCGCGGCCGTCGTAAAGTTGCAAGGAAATGATCTGGCCGCGTACCGCAGTAAGATGCAACGTCAGCGCAACAAAATTGCCTGCGCGGCGTTCCAGCCATAACGGCATATCGCCGCTCGGCCTTGCCATCCTCTCGCGGATCGAAGCCGGTTTCCAGGTGGAGGCCGCATTGACCCGGAGCCGGACGGCGAAGGTCGTAGCCGTGGAGGGCCGAGTCAAAGTGATTTTCCAACCGGAGGGAAATTCATCCTTCCATCCCGCGTCGCTCCGGGCCTTGCTCCATTCCACGATGCGTACTTGGGCGTCCGCGTCGAGGGGAGTTATCGCCAGGGCGCCGGCGACGATGGAATCGCCTTGAATGAGAGGTTGAACCGGCGTATTCAGTTGCCAGGCCGCGGTTACGCCCGTTTGCGCGGAGAAGGTGTCGCGCACGGTGACGAGGTTCGCCGGGCGATCGAACACTACGGAACGGCGCCAGGCTTGCACCTGCTTGGCCTTGCGGTACATATTGGAAAGATCGGCGGAGGCGGTCAGTATCGCGCCGTCGTCCCGGAAATCCAACCTCGCCGCGCTGTCGCTCTGCTCCTGCCGTACGGTATCGGCTCCGCCGTTCGCCAGGAAGAGGAGGACGTTATGGACTTCCGTGCCCTGCTCGATGCCGCTATGGGAATTCATGTTTTCGGTCACCGCCAGCCAAGTCTTGTTGTAGATCTCGACCGAACCCTGATCCTGATGGGCGTGCGACTGGTTGAAGAGGCCGGCTTTCACGTGCAGCCAGGTGGCGGCCGTATCCCACGAGGCGCGGGCGAAAAGATCCCCCACCCCCGGCGAATGGTATGCGAGCGCCGTAGGCTTTTGCGGGGCGTCCGGAAGCTTGAAGATGTTGTCGCGGAGATTGAAGGTCCCGCTCATCTGCCGGATGGAAATATTGTTCAGCCACCACATCCCGCGACCCGCCTGGGGCGTGCCCGGATTGAGAAGCACCGCGCGCTCCACCAACGCGCGCTGGTAATCGTATAACGGCGCATCGGAGACGCGCGCTTGATCGCCGATGGGGGCGAATCGCTGGAGGGTGGGAACCGTGGCGTGTATCCAATAGTCGATGGTGTTGGCGCAATGGGTGGATTGGGCGGAGAGATCGGCCCCGGTCGCGCTCTTCCAGAATCCGTAGATTTCGAACAGGCCCTTATGCGAAGTGCCGTAGCCGGTGCCTTCCAGGCTGCCTCCTCCGGGCAACTGCGCGAAGTACGCGGTGAGCGGAGGCGCCTTTTGCAGGCGCACGAAATCCAGCCATTGCTGGTTCTGGCTCGCGACGGCCCAGTACATGGTGGCCCGCAGGAAACTGTAGTGGTAGTTGTTCCCGGGATCGTTGATGCTCCAACCCGACCAAGGCAGGGAAGCGCCTCCCCAGCTGGCCAGGGTGGGATTCCAGACATTGTAAATGGTCTGATCGGCGAACGCCTTCCAGCGCGTTTTCTGGGACGCCGTAAGGCGGGCGGATGCCCAATCGTAGGCGAGCGCCAGGGAAGCGATCTGCTCGCCCACGTAGAGATACGAATCCCCGGTGACATCGGGGGCCTTCTTGGCGGCGATCAGGGCCTCCTCGGAGGCGACGGTGGAATCGATTCGGGCTATCGCGAAGTCGGCGTATTTCGCATCCCCGCCCATGCTATAGCGGATCATCGCATCGTAGGGGCTGAAGCCGTAGTCGGGGTTCCCGGCCAAGGCATGATCGATGTAGGTGACGAAACGTTTGTATTCGGAACCAGTCGTATCGATGGGGAAAAAGGGGATGTTGGCGGCGCGCGGAACCGCGGAAAAGAACAAGACGCAGGCAGCGGTGGCGAAGGGGGATTTCATCCCCCAATCATAAGACCCGATTAACCGGCGGATCGTGATTCGTTAAACCCGAATTCGGGGCTTTGGGTCGCGAAAATCCCCTAAGGTGGCGCCCGGGTTGGGACGCCATCGATGCGATTCCCTGCCCGCTTATTACAGCGGTTGTATCCCCGGATTGGGAATCCGGTACAGGGCGCTATACTGGTTGTTGGCAAAGGTTCTCCAGACGATCGGAGTGTTGCAAGTGCCGAAACCCCAATCGCCGTCCGAACCGGAACCCAGCTTGCAGGACGCGGTGCCGGGATGATCGATCCGGAATTGGGCGTCTACGAAGGCCCCGATGATGTAGGGCCTTAGATCCTTGTTGGGGTCCCCGTGGGCGGCTCGCAATTCGGTGGGAGTCCTCCCGACATTGCAGTCGATATCGCCCATGGAAATCGGGGTTCCCGCGTCGTTCGAGATGTTGTAAGAGCTGCCGCAGCGGCTTCCCGATTCCCGATCGCCCGACATAAACCCGATCACGCCCGCGCGGTCCGGAACGGTGTTCGAGGTGACCTTGCCGAGCGAGATGGCTTGCGTGAAGCGGGAGGGAGCGCTGGAGGGATCATCGTTCACGAGCTCTCCGACCACTCCCCCTACCGGTCCGTATCCCGTGACGGGCCCGGCGCAATTGATGTCCTGGATGATCGCGCCTACGGCGAATCCCACCAGGCCGCCGGCCTGGAGTTCGCTCGCGATACCAGGCTTGGTCGGAGTCACGTTGACGTTCGTGAAGATTTCCTGGATTTTCACCCGGGGATCGGTACTGCTGATCTGGCCGGCGCCGCGGATCTCGCCCACGAACCCGCCGGCGGTGTAGGCCGACCCCTTCACGGTTCCCGTGG
The DNA here is from genome assembly GCA_019509785.1 of Fibrobacterota bacterium. Taxonomy (NCBI): domain Bacteria; kingdom Pseudomonadati; phylum Fibrobacterota; species Fibrobacterota bacterium. Next base: position 88,521 of record JAEKLQ010000022.1, read on the forward strand.
CGTAGCACCGGTAGATCTCGGAGTAATCCGCGGCCGTGCCTACGGCGAGGCCCAAGGAGTACCCGAAGTCATTGGAATTGCTCGAGCCCGATAGCGTTCCCGTGACGTAGCTGTCGGTCAGTATGGTATTGATCATGTATCCGACGATGGCCCCGGAAATGGAGCCCGCCGTGATATTGACGTTGGCGAGCTGGACCTTGCTCAGGATGGCGCCGTTGGCCGCGGAAAAGAGGCCCTGGTAAAACGCGTTACCGCCGTTGATGCGCAAACCGGTGATGGTGAACGTGTTCCCATTGAAGGTTCCGTGGAACGGGTTGGATGAGGAACCGATGGGAATGAAAGCGGCATCCGACGAGGTCATGGTGATATTCGCCCGCAACCGATAGTTTCCCGAAACGGTCATGCGCCTCAAATCGGAGAGGTTCCAGATGTCCGAGACCTGTTGGGTCGATCCCCGGGCCGCGACGGCCAAGGTATTGGTTTCCTGCGACTCCAACGGGGCTTCCCGCAAGCAGCCCTGGAGACCGAGCCCCAGCCCTAGCCCCATGAGGGCGATAGGCGCCCATCCGCCATGAAATCCCGCGCCTTTGGAGTCGTTCCGCCTCTTCGTATCCATTATCGACACCCCTTTTTTAGCGTAAGGCTTGGTTTCGCTTACGATGCAGGTTGGATGTTGCTGGCGATTCGTTTGCTTCAACCCTTCTGGATTCAGGGAGGGTGGTAGCCGCTTCGCCGTCCTGTTCCGCAGTGGGGTGGTTGAGGGGGAGAGCCACCCTTTCGCTGCACAAATTTTCACTATCTTTCCCAAGACACCTTCGTTTGGGTTCTTATCTCTATGGCTGACAACTACATCCGCGTCCGGGGCGCCAAAGCCCATAACCTGAAGAACGTCAACGTCGACATCCCCAAGGACAAGCTGGTGGTCATCACCGGGCTCTCCGGTTCCGGGAAATCGTCGCTCGCCTTCGACACCATCTATGCCGAGGGTCAGCGCCGCTACGTCGAATCGCTTTCGGCCTACGCCCGCCAGTTCCTGGGGCTGATGGAAAAGCCGGACGTCGATTTGATCGAAGGGCTCTCGCCCGCCATCAGCATCGATCAGAAATCCTCGGGCCATAACCCCCGTTCGACGGTGGGCACCATCACCGAGGTTTACGACTACCTCCGCCTGCTCTACGCGCGCGTGGGCCATGCGCGCAGCCCGGCCTCGGGCAAGCGCCTCAAGAGCCAGACCGTGCAGGAAATCGTGGACGCCATCCTGGCGCTGCCGCATCGGAAGAGCAAGGACAAGAAGGACGCGAAGGCGGCGGAAGGAAAAACCCTCGCCGACGAAGTGAAGATCATGCTCCTGGCGCCCTTGGTGAAGGATCGCAAGGGCACCTACGAGGAATTGTTCGAGCGCTACCTGGCCCAGGGCTTCGTGCGCGCCCGCGTGGACGGGCAGGTGTACCAGCTCGAAGAGAAGATCAAGCTCGATCGCTACGTGAAGCACAACATCGAATTGGTGGTGGATCGCCTGATCATCAAGCCGGATACGCGGCAGAACGCGGAGGCGGTGAAACGCCTGACCGATTCGGTGGAGATAACGCTCAATCTGGGCGAGCGCGAGATGCTGGTGAACCTGTTGGACGAGAAGGAGGACGTGTTCTTCTCGGAACGCCTGGTCGATCCCGCCACCGGCCAATCCTTCGCCGAGATCGAGCCGCATTCCTTCTCCTTCAATTCGCCCCATGGCGCCTGCCCGGCCTGCAACGGCCTTGGCTTCATCAAGGAAGTGGACACCCGCGCGGTGTTCGATCCCGAGCTGTCCATCAACGACGGCGGCATCCTTCCCTGGGCCCGCTCCGCGGACAACGAGGCCTCCTGGCCCATGCAATTGCTCAAGCAAATCTCCAAGTCCGAGGGCTTCTCGCTGGACATGCCTATCAAGAACCTGTCGAAGAAGGCCGTTGACATCATCCTCAACGGCACCGGCGAAGCCCGCTATAAGGTGAAATGGGGCGGGGACGGATCGAATACCTGGGCCGCCCGCTTCGAAGGCGTGATCAGCAGCCTTAAGCGCCGTTACGAGCAGACCGATTCCGATTTCGTCCGCCGCGAGATCGAAGAGTACATGGACGACAAGCCTTGCGGGACCTGCAAGGGCCTGCGCCTCAAGTCGGAAGCCTATACCGTCACCATCCGCGGCCTGAACATCGCCGATCTCGGCGAGATGTCCATCCAGGACGCCTACGATTGGACCCGGGCCCTGCAAGAGGCCCGCCCTCCCGCCGAGGCCGCCGATTCCTGCCTGTACCGCTTCTTCAAGATCCCGAAAATCGATCCGACCGAAGATGATCTGGGCGAGAACGAAAGGATCATCGCCAAGCAGGTCTTCAAGGAAATCCTCGCCAGGCTGACTTTCTTGGTCAGCGTGGGCCTCAACTACCTTAGCCTCAGCCGCAGCGCCCGCACCCTGTCGGGGGGCGAATCGCAGCGCATCCGCCTGGCCTCGCAAATCGGGACCGGCCTTTCCGGCGTGCTCTACGTGCTGGACGAGCCCTCCATCGGCCTGCATCAGCGTGACAACGATCGGCTGCTGACGACGTTGAAGCGCCTTCGGGATCTGGGGAATACCGTCCTCGTGGTCGAGCATGATGCGGACACCATCCGGGACGCGGATTGGGTGATCGACATCGGGCCGGGGGCCGGCGAGCATGGAGGCCGGGTGGTCTTCAACGGGTTGCCCGCGGATCTGATCGCATCGGGCAATACCGATACGGGGGCCTTCCTTTCCGGCAAGCGACGCATCGACCGCGACGAGATCCTGGAAGAGATCCGGGGGCTGGGGATACGCTTCGCGGAAGGCCGCAGCGATAAGACCCTGAAGCTGATCGGGGCCGGGCACAACAACCTGAAGAACGTGGATCTGGAAATCCCCCTGGGCCGCTTCCTTTCGGTCACCGGCGTTTCCGGCTCGGGCAAATCCTCCCTGATCAACGACGTGCTCTCGCGAGTATTGGCCAAGGAACTGCATGGCGCCAAGGCGAGGCCGGGGGTCTTCAAGTCCATTAAGGGCCTGGAGCATATCGACAAGGCCATCGTCATCGATCAGTCGCCCATCGGGCGCACGCCCCGATCCAATCCGGCCACTTATACGGGCTTGTTCACCGAGATCCGCAATCTCTTCGCGATGACGCAGGAGTCCAAGGTGCGCGGCTACAAGCCGGGCCGCTTCAGCTTCAACGTGAAGGGCGGGCGCTGCGAGAATTGCGAAGGCGACGGGCTCATCCGCATCGAGATGCAATTCCTGCCGGACGTGTACGTGACCTGCGAAGTTTGCAAGGGGAAGCGTTACAACCGCGACACCTTGCAAATCGATTACAAGGGCAAGAACGTCGCCGACGTGCTGAACATGACGGTGGAAGAGGGCTACGAGTTCTTCAAGAACCTTCCCGCGCTTTCCAACAAGCTGAAGACCTTGCTGGACGTCGGGCTGGGTTATATCCGCCTGGGGCAATCGGCCACCACCCTTTCGGGCGGCGAATCCCAACGCCTCAAACTCTCCTCGGAACTGTCCCGCCGTTCCACCGGCCGCACCTTCTATATCCTCGACGAGCCCTCCACGGGACTTCACTTCGAGGACGTGCGTAAGCTGCTGGTGGTGTTGCATTCGCTGGTGGCCCAGGGGAATACCGTCCTCGTCATCGAGCATAACCTCGACATCATCAAGAATTCCGATTGGGTCGTGGATTTGGGCCCTGAGGGCGGCGAAGCCGGCGGACGCATCATCGCCCAGGGCACGGTGGAACAGGTAGCCGCCGTGACGGGATCGTATACCGGCGAGTGGCTGCGGAAGCTGGCGGAGATCGAAAAAGCCTTGCCGCATGCGCGGCAGCCGCGGGCTAAAACGGCCTCGCCTGCGGGGGGACCGGCCGGTTCGAAACCGGGCCAAGCGAACGGGTCCGCCAGGAACCCTTCGGCGCCGGACAATGGGAGCCAAGCGACGGGCGAACCGAAAATCCCAGAAGTATTCCGCGCCAAGCCCGGGAAAGAAGAAGAGACGCCCAAACGCCGGGGGCGTCCGCCGAAGACGGTCCGTGTCTGATGCGCGTCGTCCCGCGAATCCCTCCTGATCGCGGCGGAGTCGCGCCTATTGCTTTAGCATCGTTTTTCCTCTGGGCCGGCCTCATTGCCGGTCATGAACGGGCATGGGGCGCGTCGGCTCCTGCCGGTCCGGACCCGGTCCCACTCTCGGAAAAGGATCAGGGAGCTTGGCTCCCGCAAAGGCCCGATTTCATGGGGATCGAATGGAAAGGGGACCTGGATTTTGGCCATGCTTTCAACGAATTGCAAGGCCTTTCGGGCGCGGAACTGGGCAAACGCAAATGCACGCGCGCATGCGTTCTGGCCATCGACAGGAGTGCACCCCCGAGTCCTTTCGTGCTATGCAGCCGCGCCTGCCTGGAATCCGTCCTTCCGGAAAAATGGAAGTCCGCTTGGAAGAGCGCCCTCCCCGGCGCGTATCGGACCGATGTAAAGCCGATTTCCTACTCCTTCTCGGAATCCCTTAAGTTTTTCCCGGACTCGGTCGTTTCCACCATCGATACGACTTGGACCACGTGTTCGTCGATCGATACCGCCAAGAACCGGATCAGGGGCGCTTTCGATGCGCTCAACCAATTCGAACTTTCGAAATCGGTGCGGGACGTTTATCATGGCTGGCGGGTCGGCCGCGACACCTTATATCTGGCCGCTGGCGTAAGGAGAACGACTACCGCCTACCCGCCCACCCATCGTTTCCGTCCCCGGTACGATCGGGATACCGCTGCTTTGCCCGATGTCGGCCTACGATTCCAGATGTCGCAACGACACTTGAATGCCCAAGGCGGATTGGAATCCGGAAGAGTCCTGGTCCTTCCGGGCAAGACCTGGCGCGAGCCTGTCTATCGCGGCTTGTAAGCCTTGGAGCGGTGGTTGGGGGCCTGCTATCGGCGCCTTCCGCATAGGATTGCGAGTTTTCGGTTGGGCGGCAACCCCGTCATCCCGTTGCTCCGCCCTTAAAGCAACTTCATCTTTCCCATTTTTCCCAAGGCGGGATTGGGTTCCCGCCTCAATCATCGCCGCTTCCTCATGGCCGATGCGATTTTTCTGGAACCATCCGACCCGACCCGATACCATCTAATGCTCAACCATTGCATGGGAGGGTTCGCATGGAATTTCGAGGGAAGCCGTTACGGATAGTACATATGGCAATTTGCGGCCTTGCGTGCATGGCGGTTTTGCCGGGATGCATCGCCGGGCCGGAAGCGGTCCAATCGGGAACGGATTCCGATAACCATTTAGCCTTGAGCGCTTCGATCTCCAATCCCGGCCCGGCTTCCAAATCCTGCCCCAAGACTTCCCTGCGGCAATGCGAAGATGGCTTTCTCCCCTTGGAAGCGGACGCATGCGTGCGCCGACTGGTTTCGGAACCTTGGGATGCTTTCGATGCGGGCCTATGGCGAGGCGATGGCGATCAGAGGGTTGTGAACGGGAATTTCACCGCTGCGGAAGGGGCCGAATCGGCGACGGCGGATTGGCTGGCGGGGAAGGAAGGCGCGCTTTCTGATACCCGTACGCTCCGCTTCTCCAACCAATTGGCCATGGACGAAAGCGTGGCATTCGATTCCTCGCTTCGCGAAGGCTTGTTTTTCCTGTCGGGAGATTCGGATGCGTCGTTCTCGAATTACCTCTTCGTATCGATCCAGTATTCCCGCGCCCAGCGCAGGGTTTTGCTGGAATCGTTCGGGGCCAGCGACGGCGTCGAATTCGATAATGTCGTGGAAGCGCCCTGGAATCCCGCCCCCCGCGCGCCCCTCTCGCTGCAGACGGAAGCCGCTCCCGGATTCTACCGAGTACTATTGGACGGGATGCTGGCCGACAGCATCCCTGTATCGAAGCCATTGGCCTGCATTACCGTGGCCGAAGTCGGCGTCCAATCCGGGGAATTCGGGCGCTTCGGTTTAATCGACAACACTACCATCGAAATGGTCATGCCGCTTGCGGCGGCCGCCCCCGGACATAAAGGACGACCCGGCCTCCGGAATTGCCGTCGCCACCACGGCGACGCGATCCATCGGAAGGATTGGAGACGGAAGGCCCGGTTCTAGGCCTCCGGGGCGGGCCGCACCCGCGCTTCCGCGGTCAACTCCAATAGATCAATCTCCTCTTCCACTACGTGGAAGGCATCGTCGCCGATCACGTCGCGAGCCCGCAGGTCGCGAAGCGATTCGCGTTGGGATTGCACGGCCAGCCTTTGCAGCCCCGGCAGATCCTGGCCCGCGCCCTGGGTCGATGGTTCCGAGCCGGCGGCCTCTTCCAGCAGGCGGGCCCGGTACTCGCTTTTCAGCAAGGCGGCTTCCGGTGAATCGCCTCCGCGTTCTTGCAAAACGCGCAGCGCCGCTTGCGCGGTCTCGGCCCGCGCGACGGCGATCTCGCGATCCACGGAGCCGTCGTCGTGCAATTTCAGCAGGCGCATCAATGGCGGTAGGGTGAGGCCTTGCAGCACCAAGGTGAAGAGGACAACCGAAAAGGCCGAGAAGACGATGAGATCGCGGAAGGGAAAGCCGGTCGGGCCATCGGGAAGGGCCAGGGCGGTGGCCAAGGTAACGATACCGCGCATGCCGCACCACGAGGCCAAGGCCGCGTTCCGGAAGGTGGGCATGAGCTCCGGGTCCCTGGGGCCGAAGCGCATCCGCTTCCAGCGAACTACGCCTACGAATACCGGCGCCCAGACGAGGCGTACCAGCACCGCGGCGGCGCATACCGCGCCCGCGCACGCGGCATAGGACCCCCACTCGCGGCCATGCATGCGCGAAACGATGCCGCGCAATTGCAGGCCGATAAGCACGAAGGCCAGTACGTTGAGCACCAGCACCGCCACGTCCCACACGACATAGGACGCGATGCGATGATGCGCATCGGTCCGCCCGCCGATCTGCCGCGCCAGGGTCATGGCGAAGGCGACCATGGTGATGATGGGGGAGAGGCCCAGCCGATCGGCGATGAGCCACACCGCGAAGGTCCCGACGAATTGCAGCAGCACGCTGATGGGGATGTCGCGCACTCGCCCCGCCAGCAGGATCTGGAGGCGCGCGAGCGCCCAGCCAACTGCCAAGCCCCCGCCGCAGGACAAGAGCAAGAGAGGCGCGACCTTCCAGGCGGAGAAGCTGCCGGTAAGGGCGGCTCCCACGGATAAGCGGTAGATGAGCAGGGCGGTGGCATCGTTGAAAAGGCTCTCGCCTTCGAGGATGACCATCAGGCGATGGGGCGGGCGTAACCTGCGTAGTACGGCCGCGGCCGCCGAAGCGTCGGGCGGCGCGACGATGGCCCCCAGGGCGATGGCCGGGGCCCAGCCCATGCCGGGAACCGCCAGGCGCGCGGCCCAGGCCACCGCGGCGACGGTCACGATCACCAGCACGATAGCCAGGCCGACGACGGAAACCAGGTTGCGCTTGAGGTCGCGGGGGGAGGCATCGTAGGCCGCATCCAGCAAGGTCGGCGCGACGAAGAGGGCCAAGGCCAGATCGGGCTGCAGGATAATGCCCGGACCGCCGGGGATGAGGGCGATGAGGGCGCCGGCCAAGGCCAAGAGGGCGGGATATGGCACGCCGAGGCGATCGGACCAGATCGCGAACAGGGCGCCGGCGAAGAGAAGGACGAGGACGATTTCGAATAGGGCCATGGACGTTTCCCGACCGTGGGGAAAATAGGTTTTGCGGATTCGATTTTGGGTTCTACCTTGCACGAAGGCGGTGGATATCCGTTCCCCGTAGCCCTAAAGAACGGTAACCCCAGGTGAAGGAGAGTTTATGCGTGGAAGCTTGAAGATAGGTTCCTGTCTCATCGCCATCCTGTCCCTCCCGGCGCTCGCCCGGGCCTTTTCCTCCGATTCCCTGCTGCTGGTCCGCATCGACCATTTGGGATCCGGCGGGGACACCCTGAATCATCAAGAATTTTCCTATTCCCTGGATAACCAGGGATTGTGGTATGAAACCGATGCCACCCGCAGGCATGATTCCGTGGTGACGACGGAGAAGAAGACTTACGACGCCACGGGGAGGGATATATTCGACACCCTCTTCGCCCTTCTCCCCGGCGGGACCGCCTATCGCCTTTCGACGCGATCGGAGTACGACGGGACGGGCCGCCCGGTCCATGCCGTCCTCAAGTACAATGATTCGCTTCTGTACGATTACGGATACCAATACGACGCCTCGGGGAGGCTCTTGAAATGGACGATTGGCTTGTGGCCCCTCGATTCGGCCGGCTCGTCCCTGATATCCGAATACGATTACGTCTACGATGCGCAGGGACGCTTGCAAACCCGGACCCTTACATCCAACGGCGCCTTGAAGGAAAACGTCAGCTATGTCTACGGCTCCGACGCCCGTCCCGCCTCCCGCCTGTCCTTGAAGGCCAATGGCGATACCATATACGCCAAGACATTCGCCTATGACGGCGAGGGGAGATTGATCCGGGAAATCAGCGCATACGGAAACGATACCCTTGCGTTGCTCTACTCGGACGAACGAACCGAGTACGATGCCGACGGGAATGTGAAGACCAAGAAGCAGTACGATAAGAACGGGTACCTCATGTCCGCCGATGCGTATTCCTATGGGACGGTGCATGTCCCGGTCTCCCTGGCGCCCTTCCGATCCAGGCGGCGTACCATCTTCCCGTCTCCTCTCGCGGATGGCCCCGTCCGCGATGCGCTGGGACGGCAGCTTCGGTCGCGTGGCGCCGGGGGAGCCTTCGCGTTCCGGCAATCCCCGGCCGGCCCCAGGATTCCGTAGGCCGCGGGAATCCGGGCATGCCCGAGCTCCCCGACATCACCGTCTACGTGGAACGCCTCGAAGCGCTCGTTGCGGGCCGCACCTTGCAAGGCATGCGTCTGTCCAGCCCCTTCCTGCTGCGCACGGTCGATCCGCCCTTGGATTCCTTCTCCGGGAGGGAGGTAACGGGCGTGTTACGAAGGGGAAAGCGCATCGTTTTCGCCTTCGCGGGCGGGTCCCGCCTGGCCCTGCACCTCATGATCGCTGGGAGATTGCATTGGAAGGCGGCCGGGGCGCCTGTTCCCAAGGGGAATGGGCTTATGGCCATGGATTTCGCCGAGGGGAGCCTCATCCTCACCGAAAGCGGCATCAAGAAGCGCGCGGCGCTATTCGCTTTTCCCGATCAGGCCGCTTTGGAGGCGAAGTTCCCGGTGGGACTGGAGCCGCTGGATGCGGGCCTCCGGGAGTTCGCGGCCAGGTTGCGCCTGGAGAACCACACCTTGAAGCGCGCGCTTACCGATCCGCGGCTTTTCAGCGGCATCGGCAACTCCTATTCCGATGAGATCCTCCATCAGGCGAAGCTTTCCCCGGTGATGCTGACGGGGAGGATGGGCGACGCGGAGATCGCGGCCCTGTACGCCGCCACCCGGGATGTGCTGTCGCGCTGGACCGAAGCATTGAGGGAGGAGACGGGCGAGGGCTTTCCGGAAAAGGTCACGGCTTTCAGGAAGGGGATGGCGGTGCATGGACGGTACGGCCAGCCCTGCCCGGTTTGCGGCAGCCCGGTGCAGCGCATCCGCTACGCCGAAAACGAAACCAACTATTGCCCGACTTGCCAGACGGGCGGCAAGCTCTTGGCCGACCGCGCATTGTCCTCGTTGCTCAAGAAGGATTGGCCTCGCAGCCTGGAAGACATGGAAAAGATGCTGGCGCGCCATAAGGAAACCATCGCCGGCGGCGAGGCCGGAATGGGGGCCGGAACGGCCTGAACCGGGCCCCTTCGGAACGGGTGGCGCCGAAGGGAGTCGCCTTAAGACCGGACGACCTGTTGCCGTACGGGCCGCAAAAACCTATCTCCCGGACATGGGATTCCTCGTTCGCCTAATCGTCAGCATGGTCAGCTTAGGCTTGGCCGCCCGCATCATCCCGGGCATTTACGTGAGCGACTGGGTGACCCTGCTACTGGCCGCCTTGCTCTTATCCGTGGTCAACGCGATCATCAAACCCATCTTCGTCCTCCTCACCCTGCCATTCACCATCCTCACCTTGGGGCTTTTCCTGCTGGTGGTGAACGCGGCCATGCTCGGCCTGGTAGCGTGGCTGTTACCCGGATTCTCCATCGCCGGGCTGGTGCCCGCCGTGTTGGGGTGGCTGGTCATGGCGGTGGTGGGCGGGATCCTCAATACCCTTATCTGAGATTTAGGCATCCGGGGCGGCCCAAAGCCGGCCCCGGTGACGGTCGTTCATTCCGCGACCGGGGCAGCCTGTAACGTACAGGGTACGGTCGAGCGGTTTATCTAGACTGCGCTCACTTCTCCAGGAAGATGTTGCCGGTCCAAGCGGTATTCCCATCCAGGGCCAGGGAGGCGATGTACCGCCCGGCCTGCGCCCCTTTGGCGTTCCAGAACGCTTCGTGGCTACCGCTGGATACTACGCCTTTCACGAGGGTGGCGACCCGCTTGCCCTGGGTATCGAATACGGCCAGGGTCAGGCGCCGGGATTCGCTTAGGCGGTATTGGATGGACACCTGGGCCAAGGCCGGATTGTAGCGGACCTTGAAGGCGGTCGCGCCTGGGACCTTGGTTTGAGGACCTTCGCCGATCGAGATCACGCTGCTCCCGAAACCCGCGGACTGTACGTTCTTGAAAATCGCGGCGTCGGTGGTATCCGAAGGCCTGCCGGCGGTAATGACGCCTTCATAGAAGGTGCCCCCGCTCGAGTTGCTATTGTCGCCGCCGATGCCGAGGACGATGGCGCCTTTCAGGGTCCAATGCAGGACTGACGGAAGGGCGCCGTCGTAGGCGGTGTTCAGAACTCCGGATTGCGCGTTCCCGGATTTGATCGCGTAGTTGGTCGAACTCGTCTTGAGGATGCCGAAGGCGAAATCGACGGGCAAGGAGATGTTTTTAGTATTCGCCGGATGCGCGCCATTGAGCTCACCCCAACCCGGATCTCCCGACTTGGCGCCTCCCGCCCAGACGCCGGCCTCTAAATCGGCAGCGAACCAGGGGCCTTTTCCATCGCCCTGTCCCCAAAACGATTCCCCGAAAAGCAAGGTGGCCATGTTCCCGGTCCCCCCGCTGCAATTGTCCGTCGATGCGTTTCCGAAGTCCCAGCAGCATGAGGCGCCCGGGTTATGCTTCCCGTCCGCGATCTCGTAAATGCCCTGGGGCTGGCTGCCAGTCGGCATCCCTTTGGTAGCGTCGTTCCGGTAGCCGTCTTGCACGATCATGTAAAGCCCGTAAATCTTATGCCCCGCGATCATCTGGGTGTGGCCTTTGATATTGGCCTCGTTATCCGGCAGGGCGGCGGTTCCCGTGTAGCATCCCTTCGGGCCTTTGATGAGATCGTTGCCCTTCCCGGACTGATCATACATGATGGAAACCGTGCAGTTGCCGGAGCCGCAGAACGTCTCTTGAGCCGTCGTGTTCGCGTATCCGTCCTTTACGGTGACGTCCTGGGTGGCGCCAGCCGCGTTACGGACCTGATAGAGGGGCCCGGTGTAAGAATTGAGAAGGGGACGCGCCATGCTATATGCGGCGACGCACGGCGTGGCTCCGGTGGCGTAGATATCGCAAGGTCCGGCGGACGGGGAGGATTGCGATATCAAAAGACCGATTCCGACAGACAGGCCCGCATGGAGGGGGTTAAACCGGAAAAATCTTGCCATGCAATGCTCCTCTGAAGTTTTAGAAGTAAGACCCGAATGGAGGCCGAGAAGGAATCGCTCTTAAAGTAACGGGAATGGCCCGTTTACGCCGAAAGAAAGTGGCTTCGGTGGATGGCATGTTTCCATGATTTCCGGCTAATACTTCCCTAATTAGGGAGCTTCCGTAACGTAAGGGCGGGCGTACGCGAAGTCGCGGCGAGGAAATACCCGGCCTTGTCGAGGGAATACTCCGCCTTTACCAGGCGCGTTCCACGGACAAACCGAGGCTGAATTCCAGCCGCCGGTCCGCAGTTCCGTCCAGATATCGTCAAACGGTTTTGGCGGTCACTTGCCGCCAGGTGCGCCCGACGGCCAAGAGCTTTTTGACCCGATCGGTAAGCTCGCCGGTCTTGAAAGGCTTCCGCAGGAAATCGGCTCCCGTGGGCGCTACGCCCAGGTCGATAAGCAGATTCGCCGAATAGGCGGAGATGAAGAGAACCCGGATGTCGGGACGGATGATGCTGGCCCGGGTCGCCAATTCGCGGCCGTTCATGAACGGCATCAAGACGTCCGTAACCAGCAGTTCGATCGGCGTGTTCCGATCCAGGATGAGCTGGATGGCCTCGCGACCGCCAGGGGCTTCCAGGACGGGATACCCCGCTTCCTCCAATTGGAGGCGGATCAGGGTCCGCACCACTTTCTCATCGTCGACTACGAGGATTGGGGGGAGGCTTTGCAGGTAATTTGGCATTGGCGCACCGAAGACTCTAATCCGAATATAATCGGTACTTCGGCTCCCGGCTTGAAAAGATTGCTAGGACGTTGGGTTTATCGGGTGATGAGGCAGTTGAATCCGGTTTCCTTTTATTTTCCTTGCGGAACGAAACCGGGGAAACCTTATTAGAAGGTTGCTCCGAGTCCAAGTAGATCGCTTCGGGCCCGAAGCCAGGCGCGTTTCCGGTAACGCCGGCGCCCCTTTCCCCGACCCATGCTATGACCTTCCCCGGGCTGGCGGGCTTAATGCGAAGCAATAAAGTAAATTCGGACGAAATCCCCTGGACCGGAGGAGGACTCAATCGCGAGGAGAAGCATGCGGAATATCGAACGGGCCCGTAAAGTTTTCTTGGTTTCTGCAATTCTGTTACTGGCTTTGGGATGCTTGCTTTCGGGCTGCGCCACCAATTCCGAGCCGGACCCCACGGTTCATTTCGATTCACCCAAGATGAACGATAGCGTTGTCGGCCCGAACGTCTTCGTGAAATTGGCGACGACCCATTTCCAGTTTGCCGGCGCGGCGGCGGCCAAGCGGGCCGCGACCTCCGAAGCGGCAGCGGCCGCTGGGACAGCGGCGTACGGATCTTCCTCATCGAGCGATGTGGTTGGCCACATCCATCTGTTCCTGGATAAACCGGTGGGCCTGGATGTCGATGCGGTGGAACAATTGTCCAAGTCCGATACGGTGACCCTGACGGGCTTAACCGCCGGCAAGCATTACCTGATCGCCGAAGGGGCGAATGCCAATCACGATGATATCGAGAGCATGGAAGATTCGGTGGCCTTCACCGTCGTTATCCACTAAGCAGAGACTTCCGGGGCGCCGCCGCCCCGGGCCTTTCGACCCCATGTCCTTCCGCCGCGCGCGCCTGGCCCGCCTTCCGATGGTCCTTCTGTCGTTGGCCCTTCTCCCGTCGGCACTGGCGGGATGCCAGTTCGGTACCACCCATTCCCCCCCGAAGCCGATCGTGACCGAGGGTTGCCTGGTGGATTGCGCCTATGAACCGGCCCGCCGCCTGGTGAGCCTTTACTGCGCCGATTGCCATGCCCAAGCCGGGAACAACGAGTCCCATGACGATGCCTGGGGGCATGCCATCCGCCTGGACACCTATGAGGAATGGGCGAAAGGCAGCGGGAAATTGCTGGAGCGACTGGATTCCAATGTCGCCGCGGCCCAGGATCCCCCGGTCGATCCCATGCCCTCGACGGGGTTTCCCTATCAGCCCTCCCAGGCCGAACGCGATACCCTGCTGGCGTGGCTAAAGCGCGGCTCGCCCAATACCCCGGACGGTCTGCCCGATTCCGCCGCGACGGGACCCTAACTACTGGGGCCGTCCCTGGACTTAAACCCCTGAAGCCAGGGCCCTCCTCAACCCGGCCCTGAACCCGCGGCGGCCTTACGCAAGCGATCCATGATGGCCGCCCCGAGACCCCGTTCCGGCACGGCTTCGGCCAGGATCAGATCCAAGCCTGCGGCATCCAGACGGTGCAGGCATGCGAACAGGCGGGCGGCGGCTTCGCGCAGATCGCCGTCAGGGGAAAGCGTTTCCGTCGCCGCATAGGGCCCATCCGGGGCGCGACGGAAGGCCAGGTAACCCAGGCGTAACGTGGCATCGGAGGGAATCTCTTCGCCCGCATGGATCCGCAAGGGGGTGCGCGGGGCATAATGGCCGGGGAGTTGGCCCGGGGCCTGCGGCCGGGCCGCCGCCGCGGGAGCCATGGCGATGGCGCCGATGGCCGCTTCGATGGCTTCGCGCGGCACGCCTCCCGCCCGCAGTAACACGGGAGTTTCCCCCGCCAGGGATACTATGGTCGACTCCACCCCCACCGTGCAAGGTCCGCCGTCGAGGATGAGATCGATGCCCGCCTCGCCGGCTTGGAAAGGGGCTTGAAAATGGGCCTGCACGTGGGCGGCCGTGGTGGGGCTCAGGCGTCCGAAGGGATTGGCGCTGGGGGCCGCCAGGGGGAAGCCCGCGGCGCGGATGAGCGCGAGCGCCACCGGATGGGCGGGCATACGCACCGCCACGGTGGGCAGGCCCGAGGTGGCCAGGTCCGGCACGTCGGAAGCCTTGGGCAGGACCAAGGTGAGAGGACCCGGCCAAAAGCGATCCATCAGGTCCGTGGCGCGCGGGTCGCGCCGCGCCTCCGGGGCGATCAGGGCTTCGAATTGGGACCTTTCCGCCACGTGGAGGATGAGGGGATCGAAGAATGGGCGGCGCTTGGCCTCGAAGATCTTGGCCAGCGCCAGGGGGTCATGCGCCTTGGCGCCCAGGCCGTAGACGGTTTCCGTGGGGAAGGCGACGAGCCCGCCCGCGCGCAGCGCATCGGCGGCGCGGCGTAGCGCATCGGGCGTCGCGGGGGAGAGGGGGATCATCGCGGGAAAGATAGGAACCGCTTTTTCCGGGAAGGAGGCCGGCTGGGAAGCGGAGACGGAAACGCAAACGCCTCCGGGGAGGAGGCGTTCGGTCTGAAAGTGCGGGTCCGTTACGCGGGTATGCCCAGATTATAGGACCCGGCCGCGCCGCAATGCAAGCGGGACCCTACACGAGCATGTTGGCGATGCGCTCCGCGATGGTTTCCACCATCTTCGGGTCCATGTGGTAATTACCGGAGTTGACCAGCGATTTCAGCCTGCCAACCTTAAGGTATTGCTCGTTTTCGTAGTCCGATCCGGATTCATGTCCGGCGAGCGCCTTGGCCGAATCCGAAAGATCGACCTCGTCGTGGGCTTCGGGCGCGGCCTTTTTGGCCTTGACCGCTTTGCCATCCTTGGGATCCTTGAGGCCGAGATCCCGTTGCGCCACCAGTCGGGCGACTTCGTTTACGATATCCGTGCTGTTCATACTATACCTGCTTTTGCCTGTTTGGCTTCTAGATTAAGTCTAAGAAGTCATATTCCCCCATGGTGTTCCTACCCCTAATATCGACAAAGTTATGAACGCACTTTAACTCTGATTTAATCGCCATCCCGCGCCATTTCGTCATTGACGCAAACTTCGCAAACGGGAATGAGTCTAAACGCCGGCGGTTCAGCCGGATAAGCCGTGGGATCGATAGAGCGCGGCCAACGCCGCTCCCGTTAGGTCCCGGCCTTCTTTGATCCCTAAGCCCGCCTTGAGCAGGGCCACGGCCAGATCGCGGCGTCCCTGATCGAACCAATATTGCCCCAGCCATTGCAGGGCCTGGATCTTGAGGAGCTGGAAGTCCACCGGCAGGAAAGTCCCTGCTTCTACGAGATCGAGAAGGCGTTCGTAGAAAGGCCTGGCCGAATCGGGGCGGCCCGCGGCAGCCTCGATTTGGGCCTTCACCAGCATGGCCTCGGGGAGCGGGGAAGCAACGGCCAGGGCGGGCGCCAATTCTCGCAGGGCCTCGGCATGCCGGCCCAGGGCGGCCAAGGATGCGGCGGCCTTGGCGGGCGCGCCGTCGCGCACGTGGGGGTCGGAGCCCGTCGCGGCGGCCAACGAGGCGGCCCGCCGGAACCACTCCACCGCGGCCAGGTGCTCGCCCAGGTCGGCGCAAGCGCAGCCGAGGGTGTATAGGGTAACCGGCGTGATACCCCGATCGGTCCCCACCTGGGCCTCGAGGATGGCCTTGTTGCGTTGCTGCTTGGCTTTGGCCAGGGCCGGGTCGGCGTAACCGGTGTGGAGGATCTTGGCGGCCAGGTATTCCACCGGGATGCCGGCGGCCTCGATGGCGGGCAGGATCTGCTCGTGGACGGGGGCCCGGAAGCGCAAGGTGGGGCGGTTGGGGAAGACGCGGATCTGGTTGAAGACGCTGCCGGTGAGGCCGCCATCGCGGCTGTTCTTCACCCTTAGCCCATAGGCCTTGGGCGCGAGGTCCGGATCGCCATCGGCGAGGGATCGGATGGCCCGCTTATCCTCTTCCAGGAGTCGATCGTCGGCGTCCAACCAGAGGATCCACCGGCCGGTGGCGGCGTCCAGGGAGAGGTTGCGCGCGCGACTGAAATCGCCCGTCCAATCGGATTGGATCAATTTCGCGCCGAAGCGTCGGGCGATGTCCTGGGTCCCGTCGTCGGATCCGGTATCCACGATGATGGTTTCGCCGGCGAGGCCGCGCACCGATTCCAGGCAGGCAGGCAGGTTCTCCCGTTCGTTCTTCACGATCATGCATAGGCTTAACGCGGGACGCGTTGAAGCCGGGGAGAGGTCTTCCCATTCCGGCAGGCGGCGCTGGGGAAACAGGGCCCGGGCGGCCGCCAAAGCGTCGCGGAAATCCTCGCGCCGATCCAGTTTGCGCAGCAGGACCAGGCGTTGCGCGTGCAAATCCGGGACCGCGGTGGGATTGAGCAGGATGGCCTTGGCCCAGCATTTCTCGGCGGCCTCGGTTTCGCCCTGCGCCAATTTGCATTTGCCCAGCAGTTGCCAAGCCTCCACCACTTGAGGATGCCCCGCGAGCAAGGCCTCAAGCAATTTCCGGGCGGCCGCCATCTCGCGCCGTTCGAAGGCGAACTGGGCCAGGTAATAGCGGCTATAGATCTGGATCAGATCGTACTGGTTGCTGGTGGTGGTGAAGCTTACCGGCATGGAGACCAGCTTGGCGTAGAGGGGCTCGGCGTCGCGCGGGCGGCCCATCTCCATCAGGCATTGCGCTTTGTGGAAATAGGCCTCGTGCTTATCGGGCTGAAGGGCGATGGTCTTGTCGAACCAGCCCAGCGCTTCTTCGCGGCGGCCCAGGCGCTGGTATCCCTGCCCTATGCAAGAGGGCAGTTCCCGGTAGATGTCGCGGTTGATGGTCTCGCAATCCGGCATGGCCATGGTCCGCTGATAGGCTTCGATCCCCTTCTCGAACTCGCCGAGGATGTAGTACGAATCGCCGATGGCCATGGCCAGGGAAGGCTCGCGCGCCACGCGCGCGGGATCCTCTTGCAAGAGGAGCAGGTTGCGGAGGGCTTTCTTCTTCTTGAGTTCCGGATCTTCGTAGCCGGTGTGGTGCACGGTGGTTTCGGTCCAGAAGGTATGCAATCCCAGCAGGGCCACCGCGTGCAACAACTGCTCGTGGACTTGATAGCGGAAGCGCAAGGCGGGATGGTTGGGGAACATGCGCAATTGCATGAAGCGACCGCCGATGGGAAGGCCCCCCTGCGTATTGATCACCTGGAAGCCGAAGGCGCGGTCCATGGGGGCGGTCTTGAGCTTGCGGAAGTTCTCCAACTGATCGGCGGGAATGCGATCGTCCGCGTCCATCCATAGGATCCACGCGCTGCGGGCCGTTTCGATGGAACGGTTGCGGGCCCAGGCGAAATCGTTCCGCCACTCGCCCTGGATCCAACGCACCCCGAGGGAATCCAGGATGGCCTGGGTCCCGTCGGTGGAACCGGTATCGTAGACAAGGATTTCATCGGCGATGGGCCGGAAGCTTTCCACCGCGTCCCGGATGTTCTTGGCCTCGTCCTTGACGATCATGGCGACGGTCAGGGTCCCGGGAGGCCATGGGGTTTTCAAGACGCCGCGGATGGTGCCGAACCGCTTGGCCATTTCCGCGGCGGGCATATCGTCGGGAAGGCCCGCCCAATCGAGGGATGGCGCCTTCGGGGCGGGCGCCTGAGAGGCGGGCGCCTGGGAGGCGGGCGCCTGGGAGGCGGGCGCCTGGGAGGCGGGGATGGGATCCCTTTCCTTCCGCTTGGCTTTCTTGCCGGCTTTGGACATAGTCGTTCGCGCTCCCTCAGAGCCTAGGCCGCGCCCTGGCCGTATCCCAAGGCCTCCATCTGGCGCAGGAAGTCCCGCATCGTTTCCGACGGGCGGGCCATCGCCTTGAGATCGGCGTAGCATTTGGCGTAGAGCTTATTATGGTTCACGAATTCGGAGAAGTAAACCAGCAGGGTGGGATCCTCCGGGAATTTGCGCAACGCTTCGCGGTAGTTGGCGTAGATCTCTTCCACCGGGCGGCCGGCAGACTCGGCGCATTTTCCGCGAAAGGCTTCCAACACCCCGGATCGCAGCCGGAGGAACGGGCGGGATTCGAACAAGGCGAGGACGTCGCGATGCTTGCCCCTCTCGTACAAGGATTCCAGCAGGTCTTCCCATAAGCCTACGTCCCCGGGAGCCAACGCCAGGTAGGCCCGCGCATAGCCCTCCGCTTCGGCATCGCAGTCGGTGGCTTTGAAGAAATCCCAGGGTACGCGCGGATCCAAGGGGAAGTCGCGCAGCCCGCCGGCGATCAGCTCGCGCAGGGCTTCGCGCGCGCGGGGCGCTTTGCCGGGGCCGAAGAGTTGCAGTTCGCAGAGAACGGCCAGGGCCAGGGAATTCCGGCGCACCGTATAGGCATCGGTGGCGACCCGGCCCACGGTTACGGGCCGATCCAGGGCCCCATACAGGAATTCCAGGGCTCCGCGCAGATTGTTGGCCGCCAGGGCCCGTTTGCCCAGCCAGTACAAGGGTTTGGGGTCGGAGGCGTCCCAGCGCGCGGCCAGACGGAACCATTCCTCCGCTTCCGCATCGCGCTCCTGCTTGGCGAAAGTCTCGGCGAGAAAAGCCGGGTAATGCCGGAGCGCTTCGTCCGCGGGGGCATCGCCCAGCGCGCGGGGATCGCGCCCGGGCAATAGCGACAGGTAGGCTTCGGTGGCCCCGGCGTATTCCCCGCTTTGGTACAGGCAATTGCCGTATTCCATGATCACTACCGGATCGGCCGGGAATTCCTGGCGCTCCTTTTCCAGCAAAGCGCGGTTGCGCTTCAGCTTGGCGCCGCGCTTGGCCGGCGTATCGTACCCCAGGTGCAGGATTTCCAGATCGGTCGCGCCGATGGGCACCTTCAGGCGGCCCAGGGAAGTCCCGAGTTGTTCATGGATGCGGCCTTCGAAAGCGGCGCCCAGATGGTTGGGGAACAAGCGGATCTGCCGGAAGCATTCGCCGCGGGAATTCTCCCGCGGGCTCCGCACCACGAAGCGGTAAGCCCGCTTGGGGCCGTCCAGCAAGGGCGCCAGGGCTTCCCAGAAATCCTCGTCCACGCGGTCGTCGGCGTCGAGCCACAATATCCAGCCTCGGGTGGCCGCGGCCAAGGAAACGTTGCGGGCCGCCGAGAAATCGTCGCACCAGGAAAATTGGCGCGCCTGTATGCCCGCCTCCTGCAAGGCCTCCACCGTGCCGTCGGTCGAACCCGTATCCACGACGATCCATTCCGCGCGGCCCAAGGGCAGGCAAGCCAGCAGGCCCGGCAGATTGGCGGCTTCGTCCTTCAGGATCGAGCAGATGGACAGGTCCAGGCGCGGCCCGCCGCCTCCGCCTCCCGGCGGGGCCAAAGGATCTTCCGGTGGAGGCGACCCGCGTTCCGGGTCATCGCCTTCGCGCGTGGTTTCCAAGAGGGTAGCGGACGCGTTACGTATGCCTTCCCAGTCGAAAGGCACGCCGCCGTATTCCGGCCCGGCGTTCAGGCACCGGGTCCATAACGAACGGGCTTCGGCCTTGAGGCCGGTGAGCCAAAGGGCTTTGCCGCATTCGAGTAGCCAAGGCGCATGCGCCGACCCACGCGGGCAGGCCAGGAAGGCTTCCAGAGCTTCGGCTGGCCGATCCTGGAAGCAAAGGGATTGGCCCAGCCCCACGTAGGCGGCCAGCAGGACGTCATGGGTGGCGGGGTGCGCGCTTGCTATAGCCCGCCGAAACGAGATCGCGGCGTCCGCCCAGCCTTTCTCGGCCATCCGCATGCGGCCTTGGGCCAGCCATAAGGCCGCCGAGGCATCCGGGGCCATCAGCGCTTTTTCCAAAAGGGCGCGGTTGCGGGCGCGCTTGCGTTCCACGGCGGCCATGTCCCGGTACCCGGTGTGCAGGATTTCCGCGGGCGCGGCGCGCACGGTCAGCCCGGCTTCCGCCACGGCTTCGCCCAAGGTCTCGTGCACGGGATTGCGGAAGCCCAGGCTTTTGCCGTTGGGTACGAGGCGGATTTGCGACCAGGTGGTTTCGGCGCCGTCCGGCCCGGGGGATCGCACGCGAAAGGCGTAGGCCTCGGAGTGGTCCAAGAGCGGCAGGCGGGTCGCGAGCCAGTCCCGTGCTTCCGGCGTCAGTTCGTCATCAGCGTCCAGCCACAGGATCCATTCGCCCCGGGCCAGCGAAAGCGAATGGTTGCGCGCGGCGGAGAAATCGCCCGTCCAGGGGAAATCGTGGACCTCGGCGCCGTAGCCTCGGGCGACTTCCCGCGTGCCATCGCGGCTCCCGGTATCGACCAGGATGCGCTGGGCCGATAGCCCGTCGAGGGACCGGAACAATGACGGCAAGTTCCGTTCCTCATCGCGGGCGATGACGGCGACGGATAGCCGCGGGTGGTTCAAGCGTAAGCCTTCAGGGCCGCCTTTACATCCGCCAAGGCCGGGTTCTTGTCCACCGATTGGCGGAGCTTGGGCAGCACGTCGCCCGTACGGCCCAGGGCCTGGGCGCATTGCCAGAGGTTGAGGAGGATGTCCTGATCCGAGGGATGCAAGGTCGCCGCCAACTCGAACAGGCCGAAAGCGTCCGTCGCGCGTTTTTCGGCGAAGGCGATGACTCCTAAGCCGTTGTAGGCCTGCGGATTTTCCGGGAAGGCCTTGACGGCATCCAGGTAGGCCAGGATGGCTTCGCCCTGCTTGCCTTGTTCCATCAGGCGTTCGGCATCGGCCAACCGGCGCGCGTTCGCTTCCAGGGCCTCGAAGGTCCGGAACATGCAGATGGACGGGCCCTGCGCCTTGAGATGGCGGCGCATGGCCAAGGCCTGGGCATGATTGGGGTTGACGGCCAGGGCATGGTCCAGGAGCACGCCGAGCGAATCCGGATCCGACAATGACAAGCCGGTATCGAAAGCGTTGATGAGCGCATCCGTCCAGGCGGGACGCACCTCCAAGGCCAAGCAGAAGAAGTTCCAGGCCGCGTTGGCGCTGCCTTCGTACCACGAAGCGATCCCGAGGTTGTTATAGGCGCGGAAGTCCTCCGCATCGGATTCGACGGCCGCTTTCAGGTACTCGACGGCCCCCGCGACATCCTTGCGTCGTAGCAGCGCTTCGGCCTGTTGGTTGGCATCGCGCGAGGCCAAAAGATCCGCGGCGTTCAAGCGTCCCCGGGATAGGGCATGCCGGACTTGCTCGGCCATGGCCGCCAGATCGGGGCCCTCGCCGGCGGGAATAGGGTTCTTGCCGGCCGCGTCCTCGAGCAGGCGCAAGGCCTCTTCGCCGCGGCCCATGGTCAGCAAGGTATCGGACAAGTTGAAAATGATGTCGGCTTCCGCCGGCGCATGGCCCAAGGCGGTGCGGAAATGGGCCAGGGCCATGCCGGCGTCGCCGCAAGCGTGCGCGATGATGCCCAGGTAATTGGCGCACGCGCCCGCGTCTTCGCCGCGCCGCATGCGGCTTTCGAGTTGATCGATGGCCGCGGAGTACTTGCCGTCGCGGATATGCGCTTCCACGGCGGAGCGCCAGGCGGGAAGGGCGGGGGCGGCCGGTACGGTCGGGGCCGCCGACTTGCCGGCTTCCAGGCCGGACAGGAAGCGGCGGAAAACGGGATTGTCCGGAAAGCGATGGGCCAGGGCGGAGGCGTCATCGCGGGTAACTTGCCCGCTACGGGCCGAGATCGCGTCCAGCAGGTTCTGGGCGGCGTCCGCATGCGCGCCATCCAATTCCAGGCTGCGGATGAAGAAAGACATGGCCTCGGTGGAGAGGTTCTCGGAAAAAAGGACCACGCCCAGACTGCAATAGGGTTCGGGATTGCCCGGTTCGGCGGCTTGTGCCTCCAGGAAAAGGGTGCGGGCCTTATCCAGATCGCCGGCTTCGTAGGCGGCCTGTCCGTCCTTGAGCTTGCTTTGCGCCGCCGGCTTCAGGGCCTGGGTCGGAGCCGCCGCTTGCGCAGCCGGCTTCAGGTCGGCGGGGGCAGGGTCGAGGTAGGTGTCGTGTACGGCCGCCGCCCCTTTGGCCCATTTGGCCTCGTATTTTTTCTGGTTCTCGATCATGAGGGCGCGCCAATCGTTGGATTCCTGGTTGAAGGAGACGCTGCCGAAATGATGGATGAAGCTGTCGTTGGCGAACAGCGCGCGGTAGCCGCGGTAGCGCACGCGCAGGCAATAATCATCGTCCTCGAAATTGCCTTTGCCGTAGCGCTCGTCGTAGAAGCCCACCTCCGCGAAGACGCGGCGCGGGATGAGATGGCAGAAGCCCTTGATGAAACCGAATTCGCAGGCCGAGAGATCGTGCTCCGCTTGCCATTTGCGGATAAAAGGGGCGATGCCTTGCTCGTCGTATCCGGTTGAGCCCTTATAGGGCACGTCGGCCACCACTTGGGGCCCGGCGATGTAATTGGAACGCGGGCCCACCAGTCCGATGGACGGATCGCTCTCGGCCAATCGCACCATGTTCTCCAGCCAATCCGGCCCGACGATCACGTCGTTATTCAAGATCAGGATGTACTCGCCGTCGGCCAGGCGCATGCCCTGGTTCCAGCCCTTGGACACGCCCAGGTTGGTCGCGTTCCGGATCGTCTTCGCCCCCGGCACCGAGCGGAAATATTCCCAGGTATCGTCCTTGCTGCCGTTGTCCACCAGGATCAATTCATGGTTCTGGCGGGTATGCTTGCGGATGGAGTCGATGCATTTCTTGGTATACGCCATCTGGTTGAAGCCCAGGATGACGATGGAGACCTTCTTGGACAAGGCGTGCGCGGCGGCGCGGGGCTTGGCTTCGATCTGGATCCAGCCCGGTTGCGGATCGGCCTTCCCGGAATTCCCCTGGGGAAATCCCAGGTACGGCCTTTCGCCGGTGACGGCGAAGCCGGCTTCCCAAAGCACGCGGCGGATGCCATCGGGCGTGAGATCGATGGCCGCCAAACCGTTCCGGGGAGGCAGGCCCTTGGCTTCCTTGACGTCGATGATGGCGACCAGGCGCTTGAGGCGTTCGCCTTGCCGGCGGATGTTGGCCAAGCGCTCGGGCAGCTTATCCAGCAGATCCGGCGTGATGCGGAAGATGAAAAGGTCTTG
Organism: Fibrobacterota bacterium; assembly: GCA_019509785.1. NCBI lineage: Bacteria > Pseudomonadati > Fibrobacterota > Fibrobacterota bacterium. The sequence goes on from JAEKLQ010000022.1 coordinate 111,903, forward strand.
CTCGGTGAAGCGCGAGGGTTTGCCCGCCACGTCGAAAACGGAGATGGGACCGCTGACGCCGGGGGCTCCGGCCTTGCTGCCGGCGAAACAGACGTGCTGCGAATCGCGCAGGATGGGGCGCAGGCTTTCGGGATAAAGTTCGATGCCGTCGCGCATGGTTTGCGCCGGGGAGTCCTTGACCGGGGTCCAGGTCTCGCGGGCGGGCGCAGGGGCTCTATTGGAGGATGCGGCGATCCGTACGGCCAAGCCGATGGGCAGATCGGCGGCGCGCGCCGACAGCCAGGGCGGATCGATGGGTTTACCGGCGGACTGGGCGCGCGCACCCGAAGCGCGATCCCCCAATCCGGCGAAGAATCCGTCGGCGGGCAGCGATGCGAGGGCTCCGCGCAGCCAATCCTTACGGCACAGGACCGCCGCGCCGGGAGCGGCCTCTCCCTCCCCGATGCGCAGGGGCAGGGGCAAGGCCGCATCCAGCGTGGCCATATCGCGCTTGTCGAGCCAATGATTGAAGAGCGCCGAGGCTTCCACGCCGGCGGCGCAATAGAAGACGTGCGATCCCGAGGCCAGGGCCAGGGCCATTTCCAAGGCCTGCCGGGCCGGGAAGGCCGGGCCCAAATCCAGTTTGCGCAGATCGGCGCCCGAGGGGGCCTCGACCGTGATCGAGCCGGCGCAATTAAGCACGATGATCCCGAGGCCGGGACGGGCCGGAAGCGAAGCCAGGGTGCGATCCAGCCGGGCCGCGACCGTTTCGTCATCCGCCGGGCGCGCCGCGCCCGCGTGTACGATGACGGTTACCGCCTTCCAGGCTCCCCCGGCGGCATCCGCCTTGTGGGCCTGATCGTCGCGTTCCATCCGTTGTCCATTGATCATAGAGCCTCCCGCGTGCGTGGGCGCGGATGGGCCATGGGCCAATCCGACGGCGCCTTCATCGAGTCCTGCCACTAGCGAAGGGGACGGGTTGAACCACCCGATCCCCCAAAGTTCCAAGGCGGGCGGAACCTGGTTCCGTCCGCCGTAATGCTTCACCAATTTCCGGTAGAGCGCGTCGGTCGATTCCTGCGTGAGTCGGTCGACGTGCGATTTCTTTTCGGTCTTGAAACTCTTCTGCCCTTCGTGGAACACGAAGGCGTCCGAGGCGACGACGAGCTTGAGGCCGGCATTCCGAAGCCGCCAGCTTAAATCGAGATCATCATTACCCAGGAACAAATCCTCGTCCATGCCGCCCATCGACAGGAACAGCTCGCGCCGCATCATCAGGCAGAAACCGATCAGCAATTTACTCTCGACCCCGCGGCCGGCATTGGCTTCGCGCAAGATGCGCGCGATGCTTTCGGCCACCTCCGGCACCCCGTTCCCCGGGAAAGACTGCGCCTGCGCCCAAGCCGGGGGCAGGTTCACGTCCAGTCGTTGCAATCCGGCCACGTAATTGGATACGGGACCCACCGCGCCGACTCCTTTGAATCCGTCTTTGGTTTCGCCCTTAGTCTCGAAATGGCGGGCCATGGCATCGGTCCAGCCTTTCGTGACCCAGGTATCGGGATTCAGGAAGATGACGAATTCGCCCTTGGCGATGGCCGCTCCCTGGTTGCAGCCTTTGGAAAACCCGTTGTTGCCCCCGTTCAGGATCATGCGGATGTCGCCCTGCGACCGCAGGTATTCCTGCGTCCCGTCGCGCGAGTCGTTATCCACCACGATCACCTCGTGGGATCCATCCGCGCCTAGCGCGGCCGGGCCGCATCCCCGCAGCGAGTCCAGGCAGGCCCGGATGTTTTCGCGCGAGTTATAGGTGACGATGACTACGGAGTAGCGTGGTTTCCCGTAAGGTAACATTAGAGTTACCTATCAGAACTGGTAATGGAGTTCGTTCTTGACCATGGCCAGGATTTTCTCGGCCATTTCCGCGCTCAGGCTTTCGAGGGTGCCGCTGGCCTGGCTATTGGCCAAGTTGGCGGCTTGGTTCTGCTTCGCCAAGGCGCGCTTCGCGCCGGCGATCGAATACCCTTCTTCCTTCAGCATGCGGAAGATGGTGCGCAGCTTGTTGATCTGCGCGTCGCCGTAACGGCGCTGTTTCCCCATGGTGCGCGGGGCCACCAGGAAATCGGAAAACTCCTTCTCCCAATACCGGATGGTATGGGGCGGCACGCCTATGATGCGCGCGGCATCGCGGATGCTGATAAGGGGTTCCTGGGTCTTCTTCTCGGTCATTTCCATCGTGTCGGCAAACATAGACGCTCCTTCGGAAAGCGATATGGTTCTGCCGGGGTAGTTAAGCAAGGCCGGTGCCAAGCGCCGGAACCCCTAAAAACCGCCCTATTCATGCCGATTTTGAAGTTGGAGTCGAAGATTCGCGGTAGGGATGGGAAGGAATTTCCATCCGGGCCCGGCAGAAACTTCGAGTGATAGCGGATGGAAAATACCAGCAAGACGCTAAGGTTGCCGTCTAACTGCGGGCTTCGCGCCGTTCTCCGCGTAGCATCGCTAAAAACTCCCGCCGCGTCCGCGGGCCCCAGCCGAAATGCGGGCGATAAGGGGCTTCGCCCGCTTCCACCAAGGCCCGCATGCGCGCCAGCCCATCATCCGATACCGCTTTCAGGGTTGCCTTCGGATCGATTCCGTAGATGCGCGCGCTGTTGAGCCCTAGGATCTTGGCCTTGGCCTGCGCGGTCAGGGCGGGATAGCCATGCTTGTCCTGCAAGGCCTGGGGGATCTGGAAGGCGTTGAAGGACGCGATCTGCGGCGCCGGTTGGCCCACCACCAAGGCGTCGGTTCCCCAGCAGATGCGATCCTCGCCCAGATGCTTAAGGAGTTTACCCAGCAGATGCCCGGCCGCATCCGCCGAGCCGACGGAATAGGTGTTCCATATGGAACCCAGATCCGCGTACACGTTGCCGGGATTGCCGGCGGCCTCGAAGGCGGCTATCAGGCGATCCATGCCCTTGGTATTGGCCGGATCATATTCCCCTTCCGTATAGTCGCTATCCACGCCCGCATGGAAGACGTTGAAAACGCAATCGGGATAAAGCCTGGCTGCGGCGGGCACGTCGACGGGCGAACTGGTGCCCAGGCCCTTGTGGATCGAGAATACCTTGATCCCCAGTTGCCGCCCCCGTTCGATGAAAGGGATGCCGATGGCATCGTCGTCCAGGCGCCAATTGTCCGCCTCATGGGGATAGGTTTTCCAGGCCGCCACCTTCCACAGCCTGGCCATGGTTTCCATGCCATCGAGTTGGGCCTGATCGAGGATGGCGACTCCAGCGCGCTTGGGCCATACCTTGCCTTGGATGACGACGCGCTTGCCGCCGGAGATGCGGTTGGCCAATTCCCTTACGGCGACGTGCTCCGCCCATCCTTGCGTATCGTCGGGCCCGGTCCCGGCGCCTTGCCCCACGGTGATGCAGGCCAAGGTGGTGGTGCTGTTGATGAACATGGCCCGCAGGAAATCCTCGATGCCGAGCTGGTCCCGGGGATGCGTATGCCCGTCGAAGATGAATTGTTCCGGCGCCAGCAGGTTTTTCGCGCGATCGGGATCATACGTATGCTCATCATCCACCCCGTATAGGCGGCAACCCATCACCTGGTTCAGGACAACCAGGGCGGTGGCCATGCCGGCGGCGCTCTCGATGAATTTCCGCCGCGACATCCCGAGCCTCTTGGCCTTCTCCGCGGCGGTGGCATGGAACAATCGATCGGCGGCGATTTCCCGGGGCGTGGGATCCCATGCCGGGAACTCCCCGTTGGAACGCGGATGGAATTGCAATGGCGATTGGGGCTCCGCTTCGGGCCGGGATTTCCGCGGAGGTAAGGTCCACATGGCGAACTCCTTAAGAAGTCAAGGGCGCGCGCCCGGTACCGCGGCGCCCGCGCCGGTAGGGGGACGTAGCGCGGCGGATATCAAAGCGTCCCAGCCCGGAAAGGTTCCGGCCGCGGAAAGGACGGCCGCGGAAAAGCGCATCTTCATGGGATAGTAAAGCGAGGCATAGGGATTCCCTACCCAGACGGCTCCTCCGGGATCCACGGGAACGCCGTACGCGTCTTGCAAGATGACGATGATGCGGGCCGGCCGGACCGGCCAGGACAGCGTGGGAGACCATTGGGACAGCGGGGCGGACCATGCATAGGTCCCGGTATCGGAAAGCATCTGCGCCGGCGCGCAGGACCGCATGCCTCCATGGTCCGCATCCTGTTCCAAACAAGGCTGTAATCGAAGCGCCGCCTGCGTGGGCTTTTCGCTCACCTGTATGCGAAGCCATACGGCTCCATGGGAATAGTCCACCGGAGCGGCCCAATCCGCCGGCGTGCTTCCGGAAAGCGAAAAGGAGGCTTCGGGCCGGGTCACCGCTTCGGATCCATGGGCATAGCTGGTATCGATCAGGAGCAAGGCCCCTCCCTGCGCCCACGGGCGACCGCAGAGGGCGAACAGAAGGGGAATGATCGAATGGGAAAACCTAGCCACAAGCGCCTCCCGGCCCCGGAGCCCGACGGTTGTGAATCTAATCCTTCTTTCCGATATCCAAAGCCCGGAATCGGAACTTCGGCCTACGGTATCCCGTATTCCAAGATGAAGGGATACTCCTTATCGTGGCCGGCGGTGATTTCCGTCTTTCCGGAAATGCCGGCCAAGCCGCCTGTGCCCGAACCCTCGACGATGACGGTGGTCTGAACCATGCGGTCATGGGCGTAGGTCCCGGTATGGCGGAACACCAAGCTTCCCGTCGACCCATTCAACTTGCCGGTTACGCGTTCATATCCCACGTACTCCGCCGAACCGTCGCCCTGATAGGCCAACAGGTATTCCAGGAACCCTTCGCCTTCCAGGTCCCCGGAATAGGTTTTCCTCACGCTGGCCTTGGATAACTTGCCGGCATGGCCCGGGCCCGAAACGTCCGCCTCGGAAAAGGTTTTTTCATCCCATCCCGCGATTTTATAGCTCGCTTTGCATCGCATGGAACCTCCTGCTTCGCCGTGCTTCATCCAATAAACATTTTGCCATTGCGGGAGGTCGATGGAAACCAGGCCGACCGGGAAGACGGGATCCGGCCGCGGAGGGACGCGGGCGGGAAAAGGCGCGGGGGAGGGCCCGCGCCTTCGGAGTTCAGCGGCCGCTTACGGCCTGCGGCACGGAAATGCTCCGTCCCGCGGCGTTGTACATGACGGAGCCGGGCACGGGATGCCCGTTGTGGTCGAGGCGCACGAAGAGGCTGCGGGCGCGCCCGGCGGCGGAGGCGGAGGTATGCGGCGATTTGATTCCCACGATGACCGGTACGACCCAGCCGGGCAAATGGATTTCATCGACGCTGATATCCCCCTTATCGCCCGTCACGCCTTTATCCGTGGTCTGCCAGGCGATCTTGGTGGCCTTGGTCAGATCCATCTTGGATGGTTTCGCCCAGGTGGCCTGCGCGAAATCGCTCCACTTGAGCGAAACGAGCGTCCAATCCGCGGCGGCGGGCAAGCGTTTGAAGAAGAATCCGAAATCGGTGATGCCCAGGTTCTCCACGCGCACGTCGCAAGTCGAACCTTTCATATAGAAGGTGAGGCCCGAGGAGGTGCTGATGTCCACCGGCGTCGAATCGCCGAGCGGGTTCAAGGGAAACCCCATGCCGACGAAGGGGTTATTGGTGTTGCTCCCTTTGTCCAAGGAGTAACTGATCTTAGCGGATTTGGCCGTGCCCGCGGCCCCGCCGGCTGCCATGGTGAACAGGTTCGTCGTAGAGGTCTTGGGCGTGACCACGGATGCGCCTTTGTTCAGGACGTCGTCGTAGGTGAACCATTTGGTGCCGAGCCGGGTGTAATTATCGCCATCCTCGGCGTCATCGATCAGATCGGTCGCGCCCGCGTTGAAGTAAGCGGTGACGTTCATGTCGCTGGTCACCGTGACGGTCTTGGTGATCGTCGTTCCGGTGACGTCCCCTCCCCAGGAGGTGAAGGTGTTGCTGCCGGTGGGGACGGCTTCCAGGGTCACTTGATCGTTCAAGGCATAGGTGGCCTTGGCCGGGGTGAGCTTGACCGAACCGGCGCTCGCCGGGGACACGCCCGCGGTGATGGTGAAAGCGGACTTGGGGGTCGCGCTGGAGAAGTCCAGCATGTTGCCCGTCATGGTGAGCAGACTGATCAACTGCAAGGATTCGTTGTAGTAGTTGTCGTCGTCGATGAAGCTGGCCAGCTTCTTGTAGCAAGCGTCCAGCCAGGCCTGGTTGGCGGCGTCCACCATGGCGCCGGCGCCGAAAGGCCCCAGGTAGGCGGGCAGGTTGTATTTCTGGACGGCGGTTCCGTTGAGCTGGTAGCCGGACATGATCAGGGCGGGATCGCCGGCGGTGCTGGTCTTGATCCAGGAAGTCATCTTGTTGGCGATGGTCTTGGCGCTGGCATCCCCGTACCAGGCATAGGCCAGGCCCATGCGCCAGGGTACGCGGGCGGCATCGTAGGTGTAGTTGACGCCACGGCTGTCCGGCTGGCCGGCATCATTGGTCCAATCCGCCACCAGTCCCGTGGTCGCGTTCTGTGCCCCCGATACCATGGCGTAATTCGCCGTGAGCACGGAAGCCCAGTCATTGCTATCCCACTTGAGCTTGTTGAACAGGCCGATGGCCGCGGCCACGAAGTAGGAGGGGTTCTTGGGACTGTCGAAAGCGTCCCCCGGCTTGAGTACCTTGGAGGCGCTCACCTCGTTCGCGTACAGCTTGTTGATCATGGTGGTGGCGGCGGTCTTGTATTTCGCGTCCCCCCATTGGAAGTAGGCCAGGCACAGGGCGAGCGTCGCGTCGAAGTCGCCGTCGGTGGCCCCGTTCTGTTCCGCTGCGCCCGAGAAGCCGTTGATCTTCCAGTTCATGAAACCGGCGCCGTTGGCGAAGTTCTGGTAGTATGCCCAGAGCTTATCGAATTTCGCCTGCGTATTGTTGGTCGCGTTGTCCATATAACACATGATGAGCATGCCGTAGCCGATGCCCTCGCTCACGGTCTGCGTGGGTGTGTCCCACTTGATGCGGGCCATGGCGCCGCTCTCTTCGTAATAATTGGTGACGAAGATTTTATAAGCGGCCTGCACGTCATTGTGGTCGGCGCCGGCGGGCTTGATGCCGAATGCGTACTTCTGATCCTGGGGGAAGGGGAATTTGGGGGCGGCCATGGCCGATCCCGCCGCCAGGCATAAAGATCCGAGAGCAAGTAAGTGGGTTCGCATCATGTTGGGTCCGTGGCTGGAGTGAATAAGAGGCACCCGGTTGGTCGGTAAAAACGGGTGTCCCGTTCGCGGAAACATCCGGGTCGCGAAAAATCCCCGGTTCGGCACAATTTTTCCCGGATAGGCATCCTACCAGAGACCCGAATTCAGCCCGTGAAAGGATATGCATGAACCCGTTCTCTTTTTCGCCGTCTTTCACCGTTTTACCCGCGGCCCTCGCCATCAGCCTCGGATTGGGGTTGATGGGCTGCAATCAACCTGAAACGCCAGTGGCGGCCGCCCCTTCCCCGGCAGAACAGCCGGCGGATTCCCCACGGGCGGCGACGGCCTTCGAACACGATTGGCTGGCCTTGAAGGCCCAGGGCCTGTCTCCCAAGGCCATGGCCGAGGCCGCACCCGGCCTGAGGGCCAAATATGGGCTTCCGCCCATTGAGTTAGCCCCTGGACAGGACGAGGCGGCGCCGGCGGGAGTTCCGGAAGCCGTGGCGCCGCAAGGGTTGGGCAAAACCGAAGTCGTGTTCAAAACTTTCGCGGCTAAACTCAGCCGCATCAACTTCTTTTTCGTGCATTTTCGCGATGTGAACGTAGGCGATGGCCAGACGATCACCATCCACTCCGGGGCCGTGGACCCTGGCACGGACCCGGCGGTCATCGCATTCTATAAGACGACGGGGAGCGCGGATCCCGCCGCCTACCAGGTCAAAATCGTGGCATGGAATGATGACTTTTCGCCTTATGAGGGGGTTAATGCTTCTGCTACCTGGGTGAACAATACCGGTTCCGCCAAAATGGTGCGCGTCCTAGGCTATAACTATCTGGGTGAGAACGCAGGGAAAACCTCCTTTTCGGTCATGGTTACCGAAAATTCCGGCGCCATTGATTACCTATCCTCGGAAAGCCGGTTTACCAGCGCCGCCCCCATTTACGACAATAATCCGCCCCACGGTAGTTCTTGCCAGGGGCCTTTCCTCAGCACCATCCGCTTGACAAAGGACTACAGCGCGGGATACGGTTCAGGCATCCTGGCATTCAATTACGGGAGCATGACGGGAGCCTATATCCGGGAAACCACCGCCAGCCTGAATCTGGACGCGGTACTGCCGGGTGTGTATCCCAACATGGTACTCGGATTCTATGAAGGCAAGAATTTCACCATCGATGACATCAACAATCTTCCCTACAGCGAATTCATGTGGGACCAAGAAGATAAATACCTCTGCCCTTTTTAATCGCAATTCGGGAGGTGGGGCCGATCCCGGAGCAGGTAACTTCGCCGTTACTGGAGCCGGGCTTGCCCCGTCCTTGGGGATTATAGGCCATTCGCGCCTCGCCCCGGCATGGTACCCGTCTCATTACCGTTCTGTTGGGCCTAACCGGATCCAATCCCCCCGCGGTCCGGCAGGTAGAATCCCGGCCTTAGCATTATGATAAGGGATTCCTATGCCTTAGGGCTTTGCAAGGAGACCGGTTATGGCCGATATCGGACGGAACGGAAGCTCGATAAAATACCAGGCCCGGAAAATAGGCATGCTCGTGTTTGCCTGCGTCGCTTTTCCCCATGCCCAAGCTACGTGTCCCGCTCCTGCCGCCTCGGATTTCCACGTCGTGGATCTGACCATGACCGGCTTGAGCACGCCCACGAATATGGTATTGGCCCCGGATGGGCGCATCTTCATATCGGATATCTACACGGGCGAGATCCTGATTTTCCGGGATGGCGGGACCCCCAGATTGGCGGTGGCGGGGAAAATTTCCGTCGCCAACAGCAATGAGCATGGGCTCCAATGCTTCACCCTGGATCCGAATTTCGCGAGCAACGGTTGGATCTACATCCGCTTCTCGCCCAAGGCGGGCGGGAACGACGTAGTGGCCCGTTTCAAGATGACCGGCGATGTCCTCGACGTGAGTTCGCAGAAGACCTTGTTGACGATCCCCAAGGAAACCAATGCCCACCTGGGCGCGGGCATGGCCTTCGACAGCCATGGCAATCTCCTCATTTCTTCGGGATGCGATACCAGCCCGCAGTCGAATAGCGGATACGGATCGATCGATATCCGGACTCCCATCAAGGACGCCGGGCGGTCCGCCGCCAATACCATGGACTTCCGCGGGAAAATCCTGCGCGTAACCCCCATGCCCTTTCCCGACACCCAGACCCCGACCCCCGGCGTCGGTACGACCTACCAAATCCCGGCCGGGAACTTCTGGGAAACGATCGCCGCGACGTTGCCCGCGACCGATATGACGCTCGTGAAGAAGGAGATTTACGCGATGGGTTTCCGTAACCCCTACCGCATCTCCGTAAAACCGAATACCGACTGGGTCTATTCCGCCGAGGTCGGGCCGGACGCGACCGTCGATAACAGCACCAAGGGCCGCGCCGGGCACGACGAAATCAACCTGACCAAGCCGGGAGGGGGCTTTTACGGCTGGCCCTATTGCAACGGCAATAATTTTCCGTACAACAAGGTGGACTATTCCGGCGGCGGCGAGGTCCATCTCGACGAAAAATTCGATTGCGCCAATCCCGTGAACGACTCCCCCAACAACAAGGGTATCACGAAATTGCCGCCCTCCACGGCGCCGGTCGCGTGGTATTCCATCGCCAATACGAAAGACTTCCCGGACTTCGGAACCGGCGCCGAGACCGCCATGATAGGGCCCTTCTATCAATACAGCGCCGCGCTGGTTTCCGACGTCAAATTCCCCCCTTATTACCATGGGAAAATGATCTTCTGGGACTGGAGCCGGAACCTCACCAAGATGATCAGCCTGGATGCGCTCGGGGGCGTCGCGAAAATCGAGGACATTCCCCTCACCGGCCATACTTGGGGGTCGGATATCAGTATCATATTCGGCGCCAACGGGGCGATGTACGTTTTGCAGTGGAGCACGAGCGGGTATAACGGCGGCGCGAAGGCCTTTTACAAAATCGAATACCGCGGCCCGCTGAACGAAGCGAGCTGCGCGGTCGGCTTGAAGGCGCCGCAGGAGTCCGCCCCGCGGTATCGCTCCTTCCAGGCCATCATGGGTATATCCGGTTTCCGGCTTCCGGCGGGCGCGACGGGCGCCGATGTCTACGGTCTGGATGGCCATAAAATATGGTCCTATTCCCGGAGCGGCGATTCCCGCCTGGAAGAACGGGTGGAGCTGCCGAAGACGGCCGGCTCCGCGGTGGTCCAGATCCGGGTCCGGTAAATCCGGGGCTTTCCTCGTCCCTTGTTTTAATAGCGCTTCATAAGCTGGGGCCGTGCCGGGAGTTCCGTCCGGAACGGTTCTGGCATTTGCTCCCGCCCCGGCCCAAACCTAGTTTCCCCTTGGACCCGCCTCCGAGGAGATGCCCATGCCGACAGCCTGGAAAGGAACCATCAGCTTCGGCCTCGTGAACATCCCCATCACCCTCTATCCGGCGTTCAAATCCAAGGATCTCGAATTCCATCTGCTGCATAAGCAGGACCATGGCCGCATCGGCTACCAGAAGGTTTGCAAGCGCTGCGGCAAGATCCTCAGCGCGGACGAAATCGTCAAGGCCTTCCAACAAGAGAAGGACGTGTATGTCCCTCTCGAGAAGGAAGACTTGGAGACGGGCCAGGCGCCCAACACGCGCAATCTCGAGATCTCCCTGTTCGTGAAGGAAGAGGAGATCGATTCGAAATTGTACGAGCGGCCGTACTACATCATGCCGGCGCGCAATGCCGAGAACCTCTACGTGCTTTTGCGCGAGGCCATCCGCGCCTCGGGCATGGTAGGCGTGGGCAAGATCCAATTCGGCAACCGGGAGCATCTGGCCGCGCTCAAATGCGATGGGCCCGCCATCCTGCTTAACCTGATGCACTTCGCCGAAGAGATGGAGGATCCCAAGCTCCTCCAGTTCCCCGCCGAAGGCGCCGTGGTGGGTAAGAAGGAACTCGATCTCGCCAAGCAATTGGTGGGCACTTTGAAGGGGCATTTCCGGGCGGAAGAATTCGCCAACGCCCATCGGGAAGCCTTGGAAGCGACCATCCGCAAGAAGGCGGGCTCGCTGGCGGGCAAGCGCGGCAAGGGCGCCGCCGGTCCGGATCGCAAGGTGATCGATTTGATGGAACGCCTTAAGCAAAGCCTGGAGAAAAGCGGGAAGGCGGGTCCCCAGCGGGGGGCGGAGAAAGCCGGGAAAGCCGCGCGGGCCGAAGTCGAGGATCATGCCCACTCGGAGCGGCATTACCATCGTAAGAAGGCGGGATGAGCCATGCCCAAAGGATCCCTGGTCAAATACCGGAAGAAGCGCGATTTCTCGCATACGCCGGAGCCGCGGGCGGAAATGGGGGTGGGCCGGGGCGGCCGCTTCGTGGTGCATGAGCATCATGCCAGCCGATTGCATTACGATCTGCGCATCGAGATGGGCGGAGTGCTGAAGTCGTTCGCGGTGCCCAAGGGGCCGAGCCTGGATCCCGAGGTGCGCCGCCTGGCGGTGGAAACCGAGGATCATCCCGTCAAGTACCTGGAATTCCAAGGCTCCATCGCCGACGGCAATTACGGAGCGGGCCAGATGGTGATCTGGGATCGGGGAAGCTATCGCGTGCCTACGGGTGAAGAGCCGATGGAGGCTTATCGCAAAGGCAAATTGCACCTGGAATTCCATGGGGAGAAATTGCGCGGCGTTTTCATGCTCATCCACGGCGCGCACGGCGATCGCCAATGGCTCTTTTTCAAGAAGCATGACGAGGACGCGCAGCCCGGCTGGGAGACTCCGCGCATATTGCCTTATGGCTCCCGCTCGGAACGGCCGCAGGGGTTCGAGATCCCGAAATCGGCCCTGCGTAACGTGAAGGATTGGACTCCCGTGCGAGACCGCGAGGATCGCGGGCGGGGAGCAAGGGGCCGGGCGGGGACCGGAGCCGGAGCGCCGGAAAACGCGTCAACGGGTGCCTCGGGCCGGTGGCCAGCTGGCGCCAAGAAATCCCCCCTGCCGGTTTTCGTAGAACCCATGTTGGCCACTCTCGCCGATGAACCCTTCGATCATCCCGATTGGGTGTTCGAAAGCAAGTTCGACGGTTGGCGCGCCCTGGCGCGCGTGGACGCGAGCAGCCTCCATCTCATCTCGCGCAACCGGCACAGCCTGGACGATATGTTTCCCGAACTGCTGGCCCGCGATAGCCTCAAGGCCAAGTCCTGCCTCATCGACGGGGAAATCGTGGCCCTGGATGATCAAGGCGCGCCGCGTTTCCAATTGCTGCAGAACCGATTGAAAGGGAAAGGCCGCGATAGCGCGGGCATCATCGTTTATTACGCCTTCGATCTTTTGCATTTGGACGGCCAGGATCTGACCGGATGTACCCTATTGGAACGCAAGGCCTTGCTTAAGCGCATCCTGCCCGGGGGCGGCGCCTGGCGCTACTCGGAACATTTCGCCCGCGACGGGAAGGAAATCTTCCGTAATGCGGTGAAGTTGGGCCTCGAAGGCATCGTGGCCAAACGCTCGGGTTCGGTTTACCGCGCCGGACGTTCGGATGACTGGCTCAAGATAAAGTCCAAGCTCCGGCAGGAAATCGTGATCTGCGGCTATACCGAGCCGCGCCGTAGCCGCATCCTGTTCGGATCCCTGGTCGCAGGCCTGTACGGCGGAGGCGAACTCCGCTTCGCCGGCCATGTAGGCGGCGGCTTCAACGCCAAGCTGCTGAAGGAGGTCCACGGGTTCATGAAGCCCCTGGAAACCGCCAAGTGCCCCTTCGCCACGGTCCCCAAAACCAATGAGAAGGTGCAATGGATCAAGCCCAAATTGGTGGCCGAAGTCGAATTCGCCGAGTGGACCGAAGACGGACGCATGCGCCAGCCCATATTCATGGGGCTGCGCCCGGATAAGGATCCGAAGGCGTGCGTGCGTGAATTCGCCCGGCCCACCGACGAGGTGGTGGAGGAAGCGGAAGCCGGGCGCGAACGGGCCGAAGGCGGGACCCGGTCCAAGGCGGGCGGCTCCAAGGCGGGCGGACGCGGCGCCAAGGGAGGCCATAAAGGCGCCGGGCCTAAAACCTCGAAGACCCGGAAACGGCAACCGGATCGCCAGGGTAACACCCAGGATACCCCCGGGATCACCCATCCCGACAAGGTCTACTGGCCCCGCGACGGATACACCAAGGGCGATCTCATCGCCTACTACGATGCGGTTTCCGATTGGATCCTGCCGCATCTCAAGGACCGTCCCCTGATCCTGAAGCGCTTCCCGAACGGCATCGGCAAACCGGCCTTCTTCCAGCATGACGTGAAATCCGCCCCGTCCTTCGTGACGCGCGCCCCCCTGAAGGAAGAGGACGGAAGCCTGGTGCATTATGCGCTTTGCCAGAATAGAGAGTCTCTGCTCTGGTTGGCCAACATGGGCGTTATACCGCAGAACCCCTGGCTCTCGCGCCTGCCCCATCCCGAGCGGCCCGATTTCGCGGTCTTCGATCTGGACCCGCAGGACAGCGTGCCTTTTCCGGAAGTCTGCTCCTCGGCCTTATTTATCAAGGAAGTGCTCGACGGCCTGGGCCTTTCGGCCTGGGTCAAGACCTCCGGGTCGCGCGGTATCCATATCTACGTGCCCTTGAAGCCGCGCTACGATTTCACCCAAGGCCTGGCCTTCGCCGAAATGATCGGGGCCTATGCGGCCAAGCTGAAACCGGATACCTTCACGGTGGAACGCAGCATCAAGGCGCGCCCCAAGGGCCGCATCTACCTGGATTGCATGCAGAATTCGCGCGGCAAATCGGTGGCCTCGGTGTATTCGGTCCGCGAAAAGCCGGGCGCCCCCGTGAGCGCCGCCTTGGAATGGGGCGAGTTGAAGAAGAAGTTCGCCATGGAAGACTTCAACATGAAGACCATGCCCAAGCGCCTGGAGAGGAAGGGGGATCTCTTCGCGGATGCGCTGAAGCAGGGGAACGCCATGGACGGGGCGTTGAAGAAGCTGGGGAAGTTATTGTAGCCGGGCCTCACGGAGCCCGCGGGAATTGCCTACCTTATTCCCATGCCCGGCCTTCCTCCTCCCCGGCATGCCATCACTTCTTCCGCATCCCTGCGGCGCTTGTACTGGCTCATCATCGCCCATCCCCGCTTCGGCCTGCGCTGTCTACGGCTGCTTATAACCATCCTCAGGACCTATATTCTGCCCCAATACACCGCCCATCGGCGGCACCGGGTCGCCCTGGATATGGAGCTGGATGCGGCCGTTCCCTTCGATGAGACGTGGCTTGCGAGTTACCTGGGTTTCGTCCGCCTATGGCAGGGATCCCTCGGCTGGCTCCATCTGCGCTTCGGCGATCGCGCCCTGCCCGAAATGGAAGGCTTTATCGAGGGCTTGGGAATCTTGTTCCGGGAAGCCTGGAAGGTATTCACCGTGCGCGATTCCACCGTGGCCAACCGGCCCGGTCCGCGCTTCCGGGCCGACTCCCTGCTGATCCATGCGTTCGATCGGAACGCTTACTGCTTCCCTTCCCTGCACGTGATGATCGTGCGTTACAATCATCTTCGCCTCGCCGCGGCGGTGGCGCGCTTGGGCGGCGGGGCCGATGCATACGCCGCCGAGATGGCTTTCCTGGAGGAGCGCGCCCTGCGCATCGTCGAATCCATCGTGCATGTGAAGCAGCATAGCTTGAGCGATATACCCGCGGCCCTATTCCTCCTGAACGCCCTGGGCGGCCTGGAAGGCATACCGGAAGCCGACCGCGAAAGCAATTTGCGCTTTCTGGATCGCCTCTTTCTCCAGGGTGAGCACGACCGCCATGGCCGGCGGATCCGGGAATTCATGCGCGCCCTGTACGAGCGGCTGCATTCCGCGCGCGCCTCGGGACGCGGTCCGCACGAGGCCTTGGCCGGATTCCTGGAGCGGTACGAGGAGGAAGTGGCCGAATTGCTGCGTACCGGAGCGGCCGAAATGCCGGCCGCCGACGCCGGGCCCGGATCGGGCGCGGATCCGCGCCGGGACTAATCCCGCAGGAAAATCCCGCGCGCGTTGGCCCGTTTGCGGCGCTCAGCCCGGGTCGTATAGCCGGTTTTGCTTTCGCGATACCTGTTCAAGGACGGATCGGCCGCGCAGCGCAGCGAGAATTCGATCATGGAACGGAACACGTCCATGAGGGTATCCTGCGGCCGGCCCGGCAAGGATTCCAGTCCGCGGCGATCGGATTCGTCCAGGAAACGGTGGATGGATTCCAAGGTCGAAAGGCACCAGGGGGCGGGCTGCTCCTTGATTTCGAAAACCGATTCCCCCGCGGGCGCGAAGGAGATGCGGGGCAGGGCCCGGATATTATGCGATAGGGTCATCATCTTCTTGGCGCATTGCCAGGTCCCGTCGATGAGGAACACCGTCAGGCGCCGGCCCGCTTCCGCCTCCCGTAACAAAGGGGTTACGTCCCCTCGGGAAATGTCCAGCGCCTTTTCCCCGGGATAGAGGACCATGCACAGGTTGGCGGGATCGGATATCAGGGCGTTGACGCGCGCATCCGCGGTAAAATCCACGCCCACGATGATCTCCGAATCCAGCATGGCCGCATGGGTCAGGCGCCCGGTCCCCAGGCGCTCCCGCCTGGCTTCCTTGGGATGCATGAGCAGGACGAAAAGGGTGCGGGTGGCGAAGGGCCGGATCCAGGGGCAACGGCACAGATGCGGCAGCCAATGGCAGCGGTAGCAGAGGCGCTCGCGGGGGTAATCGGGGGCTTGTTCGACGAGGGCCCGTTTGCGGGCGAGATAGGCGGCTTTGTCCACGGGATAAAGTTAGCAACCCGTCTTGATATATTTGGACCATGGCCTCTCCGACCCCCGTCGAACGCACCCTGGCCGCCGTATGGCGCATGGAATCGCCGCGCATCATCGCCGCCATCGCCCGCATCCTCGGGGACGTAGGGCTGGCGGAGGAATGCGCGCAGGAGGCCCTCCTTTCCGCCTTGGAGAAATGGCCCTGCGAGGGGCTGCCCGATAATCCCGCCGCCTGGCTGACCACGGCCGCCAAGCATCGCGCCCTGGATCGCTTGCGTTCCGAAAAGCTCCACCATGAAAAGCATTTGGCCCTGGGACGGGAACTGGACGAAGCGGCCGATCGCGCCGAGGCCGATCTGGACGAGGCCCTCGACGATCCCATCGGGGACGATATGCTGCGCCTCATCTTCACGGCCTGCCATCCGGTACTTTCGACCGAAGCGCGCACGGCCCTCACCCTACGCCTGGTGGGCGGCCTCGCCACCGACGAGATCGCCCGCGCCTTCCTGGTCCCCGAAGCCACCATGGCCCAACGCATCGTGCGCGCCAAGCGCGCCCTGGCCGAAGCCAAGGTTCCCTTCGAGGTCCCGCGCGGCGAAGATTTCGCCACCCGCCTGGCGTCGGTCCTGGAGGTCATCTACCTCATCTTCAACGAAGGCTATTCCGCCACGTCGGGCGGGGATTGGATGCGCCCGGCCCTCTGCGAAGACGCCCTGCGCCTGGGCCGCGTCCTGCAGGGCTTGGCGCCGCAGGAATCGGAGGTCCATGGCCTGGCGGCATTGATGGAGATCCAGGCGTCGCGGACGGCGGCCCGCATCGGGCCGAAGGGGGAGGTCATCCCTTTGACGGAACAGAACCGCGCGGCCTGGGATCGCTTGCTGATCCAACGGGGACTGGACGCCTTGGCCCGCGCGGAAAACGTAGGGCCCGGCCTCGGCCCGTACGGACTGCAAGGCGCCATCGCCGCCTGCCATGCGCGCGCGCGGACCGCGGCGGAGACCGACTGGGCCCTCATCGCCTCCAACTACGAGTCCCTGGCCAAGATCGCGCCTTCGCCCGTGGTGGATCTCAATCGCGCGGTGGCGCTGGCCTACGCCTATGGGCCCCGGATTGGGCTGGAGGCGGTCGAGCGTCTTTCCGGGGAACCCGCGCTGAAAGGCTATTATCTGCTGCCCGCGGTGCGCGGGGACTTGCTGTACAAACTGGGACGCTTCGGGGACGCCGCGGGGGAATTCGCGCGCGCGGCGGATCTGACGCGCAATGAAAAGGAACAGGCCTTCCTCAGGGCGCGCGCGGAGGCCTGCATGTGGGGCAAAGGGCCAGGTAGTCCCGATGGAGCGGCCTGATGGCCGCGCCGGTCAGGGTTGTTGTTTCGGGCAGTTCAGCATCCAGTTGATGCCGTATTTGTCGGTGAGCATGCCGAAGCGGGCGCCCCAGAAGGTATCCTGCAAGGGCATTCCGATCTCGCCGCCTTCGCTTAGGCCTTTCCAAACCGCGTCCTGTTCTTTGCCGTCGCCGAACTCCAGCAGCAATTTGGTGTTAGTGCCGGCCTTGACCGGGTTTTGCGGATTGCCGGAGGAAGCGGTGAATCGGACAGCGCCGGCCTTGAACACGGCATGCACGACTTCGTCACGGAGGGGAGGCGGAACGTCCAACTTCGCATCGGAGTAAGTCTGGATGCTTTCGATTTCGCCGCGTAGGGCTTGCTTGTAAAACCCGAGCGCCTCGCGGGTTTTGCCAGGCTGGAAATTGAGGTGGGGCGTAAGCGACTTCATGGTATGCGTCCTTCCCGGATGGTTCCGGGAATATAAATTCCCGCAACCGTTGCGGGGATCACGAAACGGATTCGGCGCTGTAACGGGCGATCAGGCCCGTGCGAATGGCGCGCCGGTAGGTGATCCGGAAGAAGCCGATGGCCAAAGCCGCGTAGAATGCGGTCAAGGCCCCTCCCGCCAGGAGAGGCGTCCAGGCCAAACGCCCGCCGCCCACCACCGAACGCAGGCCTTCGAAGACGTAGGAGGGCGGAACCAGGTAGGAAATGGCGCGCATCCATCCCGGCAGGCTGGACATGGGATAGAAGACGGCGGCGAAGGGCCCCAGGGTGGCCGGGATCATCCAGATGAACCATTCCGACGCGGGACCCAGGCGCAACACCAGTCCCGCCCCGAACACGCCCAGGGAAATGCCGGTGAAGAAGAGGATGAGGAGATAGGGAAAGGAGAGCGCGCCCAAGGCGAAGAACGGCAGGCCGAAGACCGTGGTCGCCATCGCCAGCATGACGAGGAGCCCGACCAGGCTGGTGGCGATGCTCGTGAGCATCAGGCCGGCGAGATACTCCCCCACGGTGAGCGGGGTGGCGAAGAAGTTGAGGAAGTTGCGCGACCACACGTCTTCGAGAAAGGCGGTGGTGACGCCTTGGGCCACGCGCACCAGGAAATCCCACAGCAGCACGGCTCCCAAAAGGCGGGGTACGAAATTGAGCGGCGAGCCCGCCACCGAGTCGAGGTAACGCGAAAGGAACCCCCAGGTGAGCATATCGATGGCGACCCAGGCGAACAATGGCAAGAAGCGCGCGAAGGTGCCCCGGATGAGATAGTACTGGCGCAGTACGACGGCCAAGACGCGCGCGGCCGACATCAGGGAGCCTCCGGGATCAGGGACTCGCGGGCCAAGGCGATGAAGAGTTCTTCCAAGGTTTTCTTGCCATTGGCGGCGGGCAGCTTGCGGGGATCCCCTTCCAGCAGGATGCGGCCCTTGGAAATGAAGAGCACCCGATCGCAGACCTCCTCCACCTCGTACATGTTATGCGAGGTCCAGAGCACGCCGCCGGTGCCGGCGGCCGCGAAGGCGCGGATGCGCCGGCGGATGTCGCGGGCCATGGCGGGATCGAGCGAGGCCGTGGGCTCGTCGAGCAGGAGAAGGCGCGGGCGGTTGATCATGGCCTTCGCCAGCGACACGCGCGTCTGCTCCCCGGAGGACAGGACCCCGCATTTGGTATTCCGGAAACGGATCAGATCGGATTCGGCCAGGGATTCCTCGATGCGGGCTTTGAGATCGGGCACGGAATAGATGAGGCCGAACACGCGCAGGTTCTGGTAGACGGTAAGATTGCCGGGTAGGGCCGCGTATACGGCCGCGAAGTTGGTGCGGTCCAGTGCCTGCGCCCGGTGCTTGCGCAGATCCATCCCTTCGATGGCGATGCTGCCCGACGTGGGTTCCAAAACCCCCAGCACCATGTTCAATGTGGTGGTCTTGCCCGCGCCGTTGGGTCCCAGCAGCCCTACGATTTCGCCGCTTTCGACCGCGAAGGAAACGTCGCGCACGGCGTCGACGTCGCCATAAGTCTTGCAAAGGCCTTGGGCCGAGAGTACGGGCATGGCGGGCTAAGCTAGTTTTTCGCCATCTGCCGCAAGCGGACTTTTACCAACTTCTTCACCAATGCCGCCGGCAAAGGCGCATCGATGGGAAAGCGGATGGTACCCCGGCTGGTCGCATAGCCCTTCAGGTCTTGCGCGCAAACTTCGATCGGGTAGGAAGTCGGAAAGAAGGAAAGATGCGATTTCATGGCCGCGTAGTAGGCAACCACTCCGTCCGGATTCCGGAAAGCGGGCACGCCATAGCTGATGCATTCCTCGGCCCCGGGGAGGAGGGCTTTCAGGGTGCGGCGTAGCTTTTCCATGCCTGCGCGCTTCTCCTGGTCCAGGTTCGCGAAATATTCCGCGACGGTGGGCGATCTCCCCGTCCTTCCCTTCGCGGGACCCTGGGCAGAGGGCCGTTTTCCGGTAGTCTTCTTCTTGCGCGCTGCCATAACGAAGTCCCTTATCGGCCGGCCGCGGCCCTCTTTAATTCCTCCGAGGTAATAATATAAGGAACGTATTTCTTGTCGTCTCCCAGGATGTGCCGCGTAAGCCACACCCTGAAAAAGTTGCAGAGCCTTCCGGCGGTGGCCGTATTCGGGGCTTTCAGATATTTGCGCGCCAACCCATCCATGACATGCAACAGTTCGCGATGGGTGCGCATATGATCCTTGATATGGGGAAACCGGGCCTGGCGCATCAGCTCCTCTTCGTCCTGGAAATGGTTTACGGTAAGCGTGAGAAGCCGGCCGAGGGCGCCGCGCGCCTGATCGTGCTCCTCGTTCGACTGGCACAGGTAATATTCGTGCATCGCGCACATGAGGCCTTTGTGTTGCCCATCGATGTCGGGGACTCCGACCGTGTAAAGCGGACTCCATACGAAGCTATTCATGGTGGGCCCTCGGAACCGAGTATAAGGGAGGGGCGATCATCGAAAGGGAGGATTGCCATAGTGGCGGAAAATCTCCTTGACTTATATAGCGTTTGTGCTATATTATAGCATAGGTGATATAAAATGCCCTTCGCAGCCCAGAAAATTCGAGAATTCAGGCAGAAAGTAGGCCTCACCCAAGTCGGCCTCGCGGCGGTTTTGCAGGTCCCCCAATGCACTGTGGCCCGTTGGGAAACCGGTTTTTCCGTTCCCAGCGCCGAGCATATCGGCCTGATGTGCGATTTCGGTTACGTGAAGGGCGTTCGGCCGGATTTTTTCTTTCCCAATTTCAACCCGCTTCCAGTACGGCTGGAAGCATCGCTCACGGCGCAGCCGGTGGCGGAATAGGAGGCGGTATGGTGACGTATCTGGAACAAGGCGCGGCCCCGGCGATGGACGAGGGCGTATCCGTGGTGGCCTTTTCGGCGCAGTGGTGCCCGCCATGCAAGGTAATGGATCCCATCTACGAATCGGCGGCAACCCGATTCCCTGCGCTACGGTTCCTGAAAGCCAATCAGGAAGCCGTACCGGATCTTTTCAACCGCTACGCCGTTCAGGCCATTCCGACCTATGTGGTATTCAAGGACGGGAAAGAGGTGCATCGCCAAGTGGGCGCGCTACCCGCCTCGCGCTTCGACGCCATGCTGGGCCGCTTCGCCGCTTAAGGGCGCATAGGCCGCAGCGTCGGCGGAATCAAAGGGCCGGCGCCGCCGGCCCCGCTTCAAATGCGCTTTTCCAGGCTTGCCGAAAGGGTCTCGAAACCCAATTCGTCGCAGAAGGAAAAGGCTTCATGGTTGCGGGCCAGGACTTCCATCTGAACGCTACGGGCCCGGTGGCGACGGGCCCATTCCTCCGCTTCGGACATGAGGGTCGACCCGATGCCGGAATTGCGCATGCGGCGGGCGACGATCAGGTCGTGGACCCTGAGGACCGGAGGGGTTTTCGCCGATCCGGTGGAACGGACCAGGGAGGCGTGCAGGCAGGCGACGATTTCCCCGGCGCGTTCGCAAACCAGGAGCAACCCGTTGCGATCCGAGATCCAGTCCTGGACTTGGCGGCGCGACCGCGCGGCGCGCGGGTTGCGGACGTCTCCCGGCAGAAGCCGGGCGTGATTGCGATCATTTTCCTGGAAAAGCCCTAGCAACTCCTCGGAATCGGCCTCGATCGCGGGACGAATGGCCATCGGAATTGCGCTCGCTTGGGTCATGATTTGCCTCCGGTTACGGGTCCCCCGGGATCGGGGATGCCAGCAACCTACCTCGGTTCCCGCGAGGTAACAAGGTCCAATTTTCGTGGTGCCTAACGGGCCTATTGCGAACCCGTTTCCCCAACGTTGCTAAGGCGTGACTTCCACCACGAATTTCCCTTCGGCCAATCCCACCGGTATCTCCCCGCGGGCCACGCTTTCCAGCAAGGCGTTGGGCTCGTACTCGAAGGGGATCTCCCGGGGAAGGCCCGAACGCAAAGCGATCAATTTGGCCTCCTCGAAATCGAGGACGTTCTTCCAATAAGGATGATCGATGGGGTGGGCGCGCATATAAGCGGCGAAGGTCTCCGTCTCTTGGATGGGGAATTGGCCGGGCATGCACGAGCGGCAATAATCCGCCAACATTTCCTCAACCCAGGCCGCGCCTTTCAGGCGCAACAAGAATTGCATGGCCAGCCCCATCAAGTCGGTGAGGTTCCCCCAGCGGAAACTGTTGGCGATCATGCGGTAGGTGGCGAGGCCGCGATCGCCGCGGAGCTTCGGGAATACCGGGCCCGCTTCCCGTTCCTGGGCGGTCCAGAGGCCGAGGGCCTTTTCCCATGCGGCAGGGGTGATGCTTTCGGCGGAATCCAAGGGGATGAGGTCGGCGCGCGAGGCAATCTCCGCTCGAGGACGCGAACCTTCGGCGCGGGCCTTATAGCGCCCGTCCCAAAGGCCGCGAAGGACTTGCAGTTGTTGCGCCAGAAGATCCATGCCGGCGCGCGGGACGAAGTAGGGTACGACTTCCAGGGTCAATGCCCGCACCTTGCGGAGCCGCGGAAGGACGCGTTCGGCCAGGGCCAAGACCTCGTCCTGCAAGGTGCCGTTATGGGCGTCCAGCCAGACGCCTTCGTCGAGACGGGCCCCGGCCAGGTGGACTTCGATCACGCGATCAAGCGGGATGGCGTCCAGGTATTCCTCCACCGGTTGGCGGCCGTTCCTTTCATTGACCCAGAGGTTGGTCAGATCCAGGAGGATGCCGCAATCCAGGCCATCGGACACCCGGGCCATGAACTCGCCGTCGGACAAGGTCCCGCAGGCGGACCGCAGGTAATTGACCTGGGTCTCCAGGGCGAACGGGGCAGGTAACCCGCGCGATACCTGCCGGATGCTCGCGACGGCGGTTTCGGCCCCCGCCGGGGTCTGCAGGGGCGGTAGCATCATGCCGGCGAAATAACGCTCGCCATTCTCCCGCTGGTGCAGAAAGCTCAAATGCTCGCTGATCCACGCCGGCTTCAGCCGAGCGCAGACTTCGTGGAAATGCCCGGTCATCCCCGGGGGCGGTAGCACCGTCCCGGCCGCTCCGCCGCCCACGCCATGGACGATTACCGGCTTGCCGCTTTGCTCCAGGAAAGCGAATGCCTCCTCCCGCATGGCGTAGGGCCGCGCGTCCCCGGCGCGATAGTCCCACCACATTTGCGGTTCGATCTCGATGATGTCGACCAGTCCCGTGCCCGGCGCGAGCAAGGGCTCGACGCCGGGCACCCACACGAGTCCCACGCCCGATGGCGCGCGTTCCGGCGAGCCGGAATGCGTTTCGGTTCCATTGCCGGCCATTGGTTCCTCCTCCTTCAAGCTGGGTTCCCGCGAGGCGATCCGGTCAGACGGATCCGCTCATGTCCTTGAAGCGTACGTCCACCGCCGAGGTGCAGGGCGCATGCCGCATGGACGCGATGATCTTGTCCGCGATGTTGTGCTTCTTATTGAGATCGAAGCCCAGGCCCGCGGGGATGGTGACTTTCTGGCTCATGGATGTACTCCTTTGCGAGCGGCCCGGCATTGGGCCGTTCGGAGGTATAGACACCATAGCCGGAAGATCGGGTACATCGAAATTTCCGATGCCCGGGAATTTTTCCGGAAGGGAGCGGGAGGGGAATCAGCCGAGGAGGCCGGCGTCGGGTTCGCGATTACGGAAACGAAGGCGCGAGGCTTCCATGAGCTTGGCCTTCTCGACTTCGCGATCACGGGGAGGCGCGGAGGTTACCAGGGAGCGGATCAGCTCCCGGGCCGATGCGTGGATTTGATCCACGGCCAGGTCGAAGGCGGCCTGATTGGCTTGCGAGGGCCTGGCGAAACCGCTCAGCTTGCGGACGAATTGCACGGCCGAAGCGCGGATTTCCTCTTCGGTGGCCGGCGGGGCGAAATTGAACAGGGTACGGATGTTGCGGCACATGGATCCCAATTTACATCGACTTGGCGGGACGGGCTTGCCGCGGGGCCTTGTTGATATATTCCGCATGGCGTTAAGCGAAGGGGAAACGATGGCAATCGAGAAATCCGCGATCCTCGCGATCGAAAGCGACCTTATCGAGGCGATCAAAAAGGACGACATCTCCTTTTTAGAGGCCGCCCTGCATGATGATCTGATTTTCCTGGCTCCCAATGGGCAACTCATTACCAAGCAGATGGATTTGGACTCCCATAGAAGAGGCGACATGACCGTCGATCATCTGATCCCCTCCATCGAGGAGGTAAGGATATCGGGCGACGTCGCTACGGTAGTCGTGGTCTATGAAACGAAAGGAACCATGTTAGGGAATCCCATCCAAGGCAGGTTCCGCTATCTCCGGGTTTGGAAAGAGTTCGCGGATGGTTTGAAAGTGGTCGCCGGGGGCTGTTTCATGCTAGGCCAGTAAGGCCAAGCTTGAATCGGAAGGAAGCATTTACGCGTTTGCGGAGTCGCGGCCGAAGCGGTAGAACGCAGCGTTGATCCACAAGAAGGCCCCGTAAGCGATGGTTCCGATCGCCACCGCGGCGAAGGCCTTGTGGTTCAGGCTGCCCAGGAAATCGAAGGCGCTATCGGTGTCCCGCACTTTCGACGGGTCGGAAGCCCATGCCGCCTTGGCCAGGCATCCGCCCAGCACCCAAAGGATGACGCCGCGGGCCGCGAATCCCGCCCATGCGAGGGCGTCCACGCAAGGGCGGACGGGGGCCGCCAGGCGATCCATGCGGATGCGGATCCGATGATTGCCTGCGGCGATGTAAACGAATTGGTAAAAGCCGACCAGCACGATGACGACACCGAACGCGCCCACCAGCCAACGGCCGTCGTGCCATTGGAATACGCGCGCGACGAGATCGCGTTGGCTTTGCTCGCCATGGCCTCCGCGGCCGGCCAGCACCTTGAGGGCGGAAACAGCGATGAGCCCATAGGTAAACGCCCCCACCACGGTCGTGGAGCGATCGATGAGGCCGGCCGGGCCGGCGTCGAGGCCGTAAGGATCGCGCGCGGCTTCGTACAACCGCCATGCCATGTAGCCGAACACGCCAAGGCAGATGGCGATGACCAAGGCCGTGCCGGCCGGGAATTCCCGCAGGCGTTGCAGGATGCGCTCTTCGTCCGCGGCGGGCCGGGCCAGCCGCAGTAACGCCAACTGGGCCCACGTTCCGATCAAGGCATACACGGCGCCGATGGAAACGCATCCGGCGCGGGCGCAGAAACGCAATACCGGACCGGCCCGATCGGCCGCGGGATCGCGCGCGTTGGCCATGACTCAAGATAAAGATAGGGCGGGCGGCGGGGAAGAGGCTAGCGCCGGGTATATCTGGCCCGCATCGACGGGCAAGGAAACGTTCGGGAAGAACCCTCAGTGGGCGCGGGAGGCGGGACGCTGTCGGAAGATCAGGATGCAAGCGGCCATGGCGGCCACGAGGACGAGCGAGGCGGAATACCGGCTCAAGTCCAATCCGCCTTTGGCCAGAGGCTTGTCGAGGAAATCCCCGACCACGGCTCCCAAGGGTCGCGTGAGCACGAAGGCGATCCAGAACAGGACCGTCCGGGAGAACCCGGTGAAGGCATAGGCGGCGGCGACCAGGGCCAGGGCGCCGCCAAAGAGGAAAGCGCTTCCCGCATAACCGAGGCCCGCGCTATCCGCGGTCCAATCCCCCAGGGCCGTGCCTAAGGTTTGCGAAAAAAGGATGGTGATCCAATAGAACGCTTCGGATTTAGGCCCGGAAACCGAGGCGATGGAGACCGAACCCAGGCTGAAGCGCCAGGTCGCCAGGGACGCGAGCAACAGCGCCAGCAGAAGCGTAGATCCCCCGGCGTATCCGATTCCCAGGGATCGATCGGCATAGTCGGCGAGGGTGGTGCCCACCGTGGTGGTGGCGATGATGGTGAGCCAGTACAGCCAAGGATGGAAGCGGCGGGCGGCGATTTGACCCGCGACGGCGATCACGAATACGACCGCGAAGATGGCCGTACCCGCCAGGTAACCCAGATTCATGGTCATGGTCACCGCGTCGCCGCCGGTTTCGCCCAGGGTGGTCGCGAGGATCTTCAGGGTCCAGAAGAGCAGGGTGGCTTCGGGGACCTTGGCGGAATGGTCCGCGTCTTCGGATGATCGGGTCGGGGGCATGGGGTCAAGGTAACTATTCGGCCGGGCCCATCAATATGCGCGGGAGAGATGCCTTGGGACCGCGGGCCGGAAGCCCCAGGGCATCGAACCAGGGCCCGAGGGGCGATGGACGCAGGCGCGGGACGAAACGGGAGGCCGGGCGCCGTAAGGAAAGCGTCCCCGCACCGATGTCGCCCACGCCGGTCCGGAGCGCATTGCCTCGCGCCATGGGCCAATCCGGCCGGGCATCGCCGGCGCTCGCGACCGTCCAGATCTGCACTCCTCCCAACCCGCCGCCTACCACGTCCTTCAGGCTGATCAGGATGTCGAGCTTATCATCGCCGTCCACGTCCGCGAGGGCGGGGGAAGCCATGGCCCCGCGCTTGTCCAAGGTGACCGTGCGTTGCAGGCGCCCCTGGTTATCCAGGATGATCAGATGCGATACGCCTTGATCCACGCTATAGGTGGTGAGGACGACTTCCGCAACGCCGTCCCCGTTGAGATCCCCGATGACGGGCTCCGATGCCATGATCCAGGGTTCGCCTTGCACGTCGTACGTATAGGTCCAGAGCAGCGTTCCGTCCGGAGAGAAGGCGCGGAGATGCCCGTCGTTGCTTGCCGCCACGATTTCGGGGCGCGCGTCCCCGGCGAGGTTCCCGATGGCCGGCGCCGGCGCCGTCTCCACGACATTGTTGTAATAACCCGTAAAGATGGGCGCATCCGAACACAATGGCTTTTCGAAGCCTTTGGCCCGGGTCATATCGACGTGCAGAGCCCAGAGGCAATTGCCCAGGGCCGCCGTATCCCCGGCTTTGCGGTGGGAGGAGTAAAGGATGACTTCGGGCTTGCCATCGCCATCGAGGTCGGCGAAGGAGGGCGGGGAATAGGTGAATTCGTCGCGATCGTTCCCGTCAGCGCCCCAGCCCTGCTGGGCCAGCTTTAAGTCGTGGAACATGGGGACGCTGGAGGCCCAGGGCCCCGCGAACCCGTTCTCCGCCGGCGCCGGTTTCCCGTCCGCTTCCATGATCCCGAGGTAAGATGCGTCATAAGTGGACACGACTTCGGGCTTTCCATCGCCGTCCAGATCCGCGATGCCGAGATTCTGGTTATAGCCGCCGTATTGATTGCACTGGTCGCAATCCTTGGCTTGGGGCCAACCGGGAAGGGCGCTGCCATCGAGCTTCCAGGCCATGGTCGCAGGTCCCGCGCCCGATTTCACGGCCACGATTTCGAGGGTGTCGTCGCCATCGAGATCGGCAGCGGCCAGGGAGCGGATTTCACTGGCCGGGCCCGGGAAGGTTTGCGGCCATCCGGGGAGGACCCGGCCCGCCTCATCGTATACCGCCACCTTGTTGTCGTAAGCCACGGCGATGCGGCCCTTGCCCTTGGGCGCGAAAGCCCCAACCACGGGTCCCGCGTACTGGCGCGCGGACCCGTGCACTTCCTCCTGGACGCCGTTCTGTCCCACGGCTGCGCGCCAGGCGATTTCGCCCTTGGCGTTCCACACGTAGAGCACGCTATGGCGCGCGGCGATGATCTCCATCGCGCCGTCGCCGTCGAGATCATAGGCCACCGGCGAGCCGAACCAGCTTTCGTCCCAACTGGCGGGAAGGGTGGTTTTCAAGACGGGAAGGGATACGGCTTCGGCCTGGGCGGCTTCCGGAAGGACAAGGGGCGATGCCAAGGCGCAAACCACGGACAAGACCGCCGGCGCCGTCAGATGCGGAAAGGTTGGGCGCATAGTCCGAAATTAGGGTCCTATCCGGAAGAGGGAAAGGATTTTCAATCCACCTGCACCGTGAACCACGGGATCCCCAGGGCCCCGTTCCGCAGCCATACGCTTACGCTGTCCCCTCGTTGGGCCTGAGCATACGCGCTCTCGCTTACGGTGACATCTTTGGGAACGCTGCGGGGGCCCCATGGGGAAAGCTTCAGGTAGTAGGTAGTGGTTTTCCCATGGGAGGCCCACTTTTCCTCGACTTCGGCGCGGTACTTTTTCGCCCGTGCATGATCTTCCAGGCAATTATACGAGATGGTCGCGCCATAGCCGTAAGCGGCGGCCAGGATAATGGGAAAAAGCGCGTTGCGGGGCTTGCGCCGAATCTCCGGGAAGCGGAGGAGCAGGGAGGCGAAAAGCAATCCGGAGACGATCGTGAAAGGCGTCCAGAACCGATCCCAGGCCAAGATGTCCCGGTCGATAAAGGCCCTTAAGGCAAGGCCTATGGCGGCCAGGGTGACGACAGGGGACAGGATGGGATAGGCGCCTTTGGGAGGTCCGTTGAATCGGACCAGGTCGGGGAACATTGATGCCGTGGCGAAGGCGGCGAAAGGCAGGCTGATGAGGATCCAAATGACGACTTCATAAGGCGATGGATAGAAGAAGGCCCACAGCAAGGCGACGGTGCCGGCGCCGTTCACCAGCCTCGTGAGGCGCATGGCGAAACGGTATTTTCGCCCGCGCGTCTCCGCGTCGCCGCCCAGCGATTCGTCCGCCAGGATCTTCCGCAGATCGGCTTCCCTTTCCTCCGCGTCCAAGTCCCGGAAGTTCCCGCGGGCCCAGGCCTGGAATTCCTTGCTGCGGGGCATCATCAGGTTGATCTTGATCTTCTTGCCGCCCGGATCTTTCGGGAGGAAGACCAGGGTGCGGGAGTTTTTCGTCTGGATGGTGCGGATGCCCGCGATCGCTTCGAGCCGCATCTCGCGGGAACCGAATGCGCCTTTCCGTACCAACCGATCGGAACATACTTCGATGCGGTATCGAAAGGTGGAAACCAAGCCGGCGGATACGAGCAGAGCGACGGCCAGGCAGCTCACGCATATGATGGCGCGCTGGGTCCAGCTATGGAAATCCCCGCCGACGAGGCCATATACCGCGAAGCCGAGCGCGCCAAGGGCCAGGAGAGCGAGGATGGTTCCCAAGCCCATCCGGTAGGCTTTCGAGGTCCCGTACACCTCCGGCGTCCGGATGGCTAGGTCCTTGGTCGATGCATCATTTGCGGCCATGGGGTTTCCTTTCTGATCCTGCCAAAAGGCGATTCAAGCCGGAAGGATGCGGCCCTCGGAGTAGAGTACCGTCCTTCCGCCGATAAAGACCCTGGGGCCGGCGAGCCGGACCCGCAATGAGCCGCCGCGAGCGGAGACCTGGCGTGCCTGCATCTCCGTCTTACCCAGGCGCGGGGCCCAATAAGGCGCCAAAATGCAATGGGCCGACCCCGTAACCGGATCCTCGTCGATGCCGAACTTCGGGGCGAAGAAACGGGAAACGAAATCAACGCTGTCGCCCGGGGCGGTCAGGATCAATCCTCGCAAATCGATATGCCGCAATCCCTCCATGCGTGGCGATGCGGCCCGCACTTCGGCTTCGGAAGCCATAGCGACCAGATAATCATCGGCGCGGAAGCAGGGCAGATCGGAACGCCCCAGGGCTTCGGCCACCTCGGGCGGCATAGGGCAGGGAAGGGGCGCTTGCGCGGGGAAATCCATCTCATACCCGCCGTCGCGGCGCTCAACCGTGAGCGTTCCGCTCAGGGTATGGAACTCCACGCGTGTCCCGGGGAATCCCATCCTTTCGAATACCACGAATGCCGAGGCGAGGGTGGCGTGGCCGCAAAGTTCGACTTCCGCCACGGGCGTGAACCAGCGAAGATGGTATCCGCCGGAGTCGGGCACCAGGAAAGCGGTTTCGGAAAGGTTGTGTTCGGCGGCCATCTTCTGCATGACCGCATCCGGAAGCCAGGCTTCCAAGGGGCAAACGGCGGCGGGATTGCCCTGGAACCGCGCGTCGGCGAAGGCGTCCACGGTGAACAACGGGATGGGGCCGCGCTGGGTCAGGTTCTCGTTCACCGCCATAAGGCCTCCTTGGTTTCAAAACATAAATCCTTGACTAGATTTCCCGACCGACCCCATCCGGAAGGCCCGATCCATGACCACGCAATCTTGCCCCTGCGGCTCGCAGAAACCGTTTTCCGAATGCTGCGGCCCCGCGCTTTCCGGCGCCGTCGCGCCGGCCACTCCCGAGGCCCTGATGCGGGCGCGCTACACGGCTTTCGCGACGCACGACGTCGATTACATCTACAATACCATCGCGCCTTCGCGCCGCAAGGAGTTCGATCGGCAAGGCATAGAGGATTGGTCCCGCAAATCGGAATGGCTGAGCCTGGAGATAGTAAGGACGGAAAAGGGCGGTCCCGGGGACGATACCGGAACGGTCGAATTCACGGCCAGGTACAAGGATAAAGGCGAGGAACAGCGGCATGATGAGTTGGCCACCTTCGTGAAAATAGACGGCCGCTGGTATTTCGAGGACGGGACGACACCGGCGGTGAAAACCGTGCGCAACGAAGCGCCGAAGGTGGGCCGCAACGACGCCTGCCCTTGCGGGAGCGGGAAGAAATTCAAGAAGTGCCACGGAGCCTGATGCCGGGGCCGGTCAGGAGTATTTCCTCTCCAGTTCGGTAAAGAAGGCCTTGGAGAGTTTAAGGAAGTCCCCCTCCGTCAATCCGATCGCGTCCCCGTTCTTCAACCCCAAGACGGATTTCTCCGCGGGCAGCTTCAATCCGGAGACGGCGGATGTGGGCCAATCCGGTTTTTTCTCCACCTGCACCTTTCCATCGTTGAGCAAGAGCGAATTGCAAAGCACGCGTACCTCGTTGAGGGGGTTGCCATCCTTGCCTTCGGCCCCCGATAGGCGGTGCACGAACATGTAGTCGAGCAAGAGGGTTTGATCGTTGAAAAAGCGCTTCTCGAATTCGGGATCCGGGGGCTTCCCGGCTTGCTTGCGCCATGCCTTAACGTTGGCGTCCACGCGTTTCTTGCACGCGGCGATATAGTCCTTGGGGTACGTCTTCATTCCGAGCATGCGGCCTCCGCGCCGGTTCACCGGCTTGGAGGGGAAAAATAACCATGATTGCTTGACCCCGGCACGGGCCACCCTTTACCATCCGGGCGGACCCGTTCCGCGAGGCAGCTATGCGATCTGGAATCAAGTGGGCTACGGTTGGCGCGGCCTTGCTGTTCGGGGCCGGATGCTTCGATTCGGGATCCTCCGGAAGCGGAGAAGCCCGGGGCGGCCGCATCCAACTCGAGCCTAGCGTGAATGGCGCCGAGCATTCCCTGGCGCGCGTCGCTCCCAGCGGGGCCGACGGGGTGAAAAGCTTCCAGGTGGCGATCGCGGACATTTCCATCGCCAAGGATTTGACCACCAGCGGGAGCGGTTGGTCGAACATCTCGGGCGCGCTGTCCCTCTTCAGCCAGCACGATATGGGCGATCATAACGCCATCGATTCCACCCTGGCCCGCGATCCGGCCTGGCGTTCGCATTTCATCGACTTCTGCGATCCCGCCAGCATCGCCAGGATGGCTTCCAGCCAACCCTTCACCGTCCGCGATACCGGCGCCTACAACTGGGTGGTCGTGAATTGGGCTCCATTCTTCCGGGTCCGGTCCGCCATCCCGCTCCCCGGCGGGGATACGGCCTATACCCATGACGGCTACATCGAGCGGCATAGCTATCCCAACAGCACCCGCGACGACAATTTCTATTACATCACCCGGCCCTCGACCTCGTTGCTGCAAGGCCCCGCCGAGGATGCCGTGGTCCGCAAGAACAACGGCGGCACCTGGTTCCGCTTCCTGCGGCCCCTCCATCTGACCGAGGCCGATCTGGATAGTACCACCACCATCGCCGACACCACGGGCCGGGACTCGCTGGGCCATCCCACCATCCGGTACCTTCCGTCGGGCCGCTGGAACGTGCTTCTCGTCTTCAACCCCCAGGATCTGCTTTTCGCCGGGGCCGGGGATAGCAGTAACTCCAGCGTTACGCCCGACCTGCTCTCCTCCGATTCCTCCGCTTACATCCGGGTTCCCTTCCTGAAAGCGACCGCGGTACCCTACCGGGAGGGCGAGGACGTCATGCGCGAGACTTACGAGTTCGCCGTGGCCATCGATCAAGCCTGGGCCCGCGGGACCTACGGCATGCGCCTGGAGTTGTACCTCATCGGGGACAACGTGGTGGCCGCCAACGTCAACGCCTATCCGACCGACGGCGCCTTGGCCCCGCCCGAGGTTCCCGTCATTTTCTTCGCCGAGGGCAATGCCGACGGTAGCTTGAGCCTGCAAGGCTACGATCATGCCGCCATCTTCGACGGCTTCGCGCGTAAGACGTCGGTGGGCGAAACGGGGACGGTGCCGTGGAACCCGGGCGGAGTGGCCGACACGGCGCCGCAGACCTTGACCTACCACTTAAGCGAAATCAAGAAGATGAACTGAGGGCGCGGGGACCGCGCCGCGGAAAAGCGGCCCGCGTCCCCTAAGCCGTCCCGCTGTGCTATTTTTCGTCCTCATAACAGCGAGGACGTATGCCCGAAGAACCCGAAGTCCCTACCGAACACCTCCACGAATCCCTGGAAGAACATGCCCGCGAATCCCGCGAGGCGTGGATCTCCAAGGTCGCCCTGAGCGCGGCCATCCTGGCCGTGCTGGCGGCCATCGCCTCCATGCTCGCGGGCCACCATGCCAACGAGGCCTTGATCGTGCAATTGAAAGCATCCGATCAGTGGGGTTATTACCAAAGCAAGGGCATCAAGGCGGGAGTGCTGAATTCCAAGGTCGATCTATTCAACGCCTTGGGCAAGGCCGCCAATCCGGAAGACGGCAAGAAGCTGGAGGAATACAAGCAGGAGCAAACCGAGATCAAGGAAAAGGCGGAAGACCTGGAGAAGGAGGCGGCCGCGCATTTGCGGGTCCATACCACGCAGTCGCGCGCCGTAACCTGCTTCCAGATCGGCATCGCCTTATCCGCGATTTCCGTCCTGACCCGAAAAAAGGCCCTGTGGTTCGGAAGTATTCTGCTGGGCTTGGCCGGAATCGGATTCCTGATCGTGTCTTCCCTGGCCTGATGCCGCGCGCCGAGGGGGTTGATTTCGCGCTTCGCGGAAACATATTTAGACGGACATTATCTTGATCACGTCCGGTTTCCGCGAGGTGATGCATGCATCGCACCCCGCCATTATTCGCGTTCTGCTTATCCTGCCTTCTCCCGGCTAGGCTCCTCGCCGCGGATCCTTCGCCTTTCAAATTAAGCGTTCTGCATGCGGGAGATAACGGCGCCTTCGCGGCCGCCGACATCGATGGGGACGGTCGCGCCGATATCGTGGTGGCCCGAGAGCCCCAAGCCCTCCGGTGGATGTCCTATCCGGCCTTGCAATCCCATACCATAGAGGCCGCGGGCAATCTCTGGATGGAGATCCAGGCGGCGGACGTGGATGGGGACGGCGATATCGACGTGCTGGCCCGGGACATGGGAGATTCCACCGTGTATTGGTGGGAGAACCCGGGTAAGGCGGAGGTGCTGACCGCGACGGGCTGGAAGCGCCATCGAATCGGCCGATGGGGCGGCGGCTTCCCGCATGACTTTAAGGTTGGCGACCTGGACGGCGATCATCGCGTGGACGCGGTACTGCGCCCGAAAGCCGGTAGCGCATTCACGATCTTCCATCAGGATGCGCCGGATGCCTGGTCCACGCGGATTTTGGAGATGGCCTTCGGCGCGGGCGAAGGCACCGCGTTGGGCGACATCGACGGTGATGGCGATCTGGACATCACCGACGGGCTGGTGTGGCTGGAAACCCCGGCCGATCCGATGCGGGACGCCTGGCCGCGGCATGTCTTCAACGCCGAATATGGATGCTCCATGACCCGGGTCGTCATTGCGGATCTCGATGGCGACGGCAGCAACGATATCGTGGTGGGCCCGTCGGATACCTCCATGCCCATGCCCGTGGTCTGGTTCGCATCCGCCCATCCCCGGGCGGGCCCATGGACATCGCGTTTGATCATGCCCGCGGATCGGGCCCAATGGTTGCACTCCCTCCAAGTCGGGGACCTCGATCACGACGGTTATCCCGACGTGGTCACCGGGACCGATCACCATGGTTCGAAGGAGATGCTGATCTTCCGGAACGCCGACCGCGGCAAGGGGGACGCTTGGTCCGAAACGGCCTGGCCCACCGCCGACGGCGTATGGCAGGCGGTGTTGGCCGACGTCAATGGCGATGGTTATCCGGACATCCTGAGCGCGGACGATGCCAACGATGCGCAGCAGGAACTGTGGCTGAATCCGGCCGTATGGGGGGATGCCGTGCGGTCGCCCCGGAGGCAATTAGTCCAACCGCTCATGCAGGGCATGCGTCCACGTCCTGGCGGGGGGGAGGAATGGTTCTGGGCCCGGGGGCGGGCTTTCGGAGCCGAAGGACGCAGGCGGCGCTAGAAGCGGTTCCATCAATGGACCACTTCCGGGCCGCCCGGCTCTCGCGCCGCTACTTCCTTAGCATCCGCTCGCCTTCCGCGCGCAATCGTTCTTCCTGTTCCCTCAATTCCGGGGTCAGGGCCGGGCCGAAATCATCGGCGCTCATAACCTGACGCAGTTCCAGGATGGACTCCTCGCCGGGCATGGGATCCGGGCAACGCCGGGCCCACTCCACGGCCTCTTCCATGGACTTCACCTGCCACATCCAGAAACCGGCCACCA
Organism: Fibrobacterota bacterium; assembly: GCA_019509785.1. Taxonomy (NCBI): domain Bacteria; kingdom Pseudomonadati; phylum Fibrobacterota; species Fibrobacterota bacterium. The sequence goes on from JAEKLQ010000022.1 coordinate 146,186, forward strand.
GTTCCTTGGTTTCCGCGAAAGGCCCGTCGACCACGGTGCGTTTGCCGGTGCCCATCACCATGCGTTTGCCCTTGGAAGAGGGGTGCAATCCTTCGCCCGCGAGCATGATGCCGGCCTTCACCAGTTCTTCGTTGTATTTGCCCATCTCAGTGAGCAGCTTGATATCGGGCATGACGCCGTTTTCGGAATTCTTGCTGGCTTTGACGAGGACGATGACTTTCATTTTCGACTCCTTGTTGCCGGGGGCGGAACTGCCTTTTCCCGGGCCTCTCCTGATACGGCGATCGGGAAAGCCCGGAATCGACACGTCACCGGATTTTTTTTTCGATCTTCCGAATTTGGAAAACGCGGGCCGGGGCGGCTCGGTCCGGCCCGGAAAATCGGCCCTACCGGAATTATAAATCCCCGCTCAGGCCAGCGCGAATCCGCCCAGCCCATCCGGCGGGGGAGGCCATAAAGGCTTGAGCCAATCATGTCGGGCGATTTCGACCGAGGCGGGCCCATAAGTGAACATGCGGGCCCCGGCTCGGCATTGGCCGCGAATCCGATCCAACACCGCTTCCAGCATGGGCCCCCGGAACGGGGTATACAGGAACAGCGCGCTCGCATCGGAGTAGTCGGCGTCGCGGGCATCGACCCTCTGAAAGCGGACCGCGGGGAGGCCGAATGCGGCGGCCAGGTCGCGCGCGTATCCGACGTAGGCGGGCTCGCGTTCGATGCCGATGGCGCGGGCCCCCGTCAAAAGATGGACCGTCAACGGGACCTGTCCCAGGCCGGAGCCGATATCGTAGAAGGTATCCGAAGGCGCTAAGGCCGATTTTTCGATCAGCTCCAGCAGAATGCGGACCGGGGTATTCTGGAGTTGAACCATACCAGGCTCAAGGGGATGGACGGGCGCGGGGATGGGCTCCGCCAACAGGAGGCCGGATAGGAAGGCGTCGCGCGCGTCGTATCCCGGGCTAATGCGGATGCCTTCGAAGGCGCGGCTCGGGAGATAGGTTGCCAGCATTCCCCGGAAGGCCGCGCCCGGATCGCGGGCTTCCCGCAAGGCGAGACGCAAGCCCTGGAAAAGGGAATCATCGAGGGCCTCCCAACGGGCCAAAAGGGACTCCGCCCGCCGACGGAGATCGGCGAGATCACCGATGGCATTCGGCTCTTCCGCAACTTCCAGGCCGCCGGCCGCTTCAGCCTCTCCAACCGCTTCCGGCGCGGAGCCCAGGCTTGCGAGCGGAAGGGATACTCCCAGTTCCAACTCATCCATCGCTTCCGATCGGGCCAGGAATTCCGCTGCCTCGCCCGCGGTGGGGTTTTCTTCCAAGGCCGAAAGGCGCGCGCGGAGGGCTGCCAATGCGACCGCGACGGACGTAGCGTCCATATCCGCGCTAGCGCCATTAGCTCCCGCATCGATTCCGGCTTCCATCCCGGCCCTAATGTAGTTCGGGCGGTAACATGCGTGGTAACACTGGCGCAGGAGGCGACGCGTGCGCGGCCGCCGTATCCTGGCCCGAGGCGCGGGTAATCCAGGCCAAGGCTTGCGCGCGAATGGCGGCCGTATCCTGGTTCAGATCCACCGGGGACGGGCCGCCCAGGAGGCGGGCCAATCCCTGGTCGGCGTAATAGCGCACCAAGGGACGCGGATCGGTCAGCACCTCGGCCATGTCCCCGGCCCAATCCTTACGGCCAAGCGTTCCAGCCAGGTAGGCGGCCACCGCCTGCTCATGGGGCTTCCCCAGGCGCAAGGTCGCTTGCAGGGCATTGGCGTCGAGATCGCCGTACAGGCCGCGCAGGCGAGCGCGATCGTAGCGATGCCCCCACCAAGCCTCCAGGGTGTCCACCAGGGACGCCACGCTGCGATCGCCATGACAGAGCGCGCATTCCAAGGGCCGATCGCCTTCCACCTTGGCGGGTTCATCGGGCGAGCCGATGCGATGGTAGCGGGAAAGCCGAAGGTCCAGGGACATGTTCTTGCGGGGCATATGGCAGTTCATGCATAGGCCGCCCGGCCCTTGCGGATCGTGGCGGGAGTGGGCGCGCAAGGCGGCCGGTTCGCGGAAGGCGCCATGGCATTTCAGGCAGATCGCGTTTCCGGCGGGGCCTTCCAGGCGCGCGAATTCCCCGCCGCGATCATGCGAATGCGGATCGTGGCAGGCATTGCAGGCGATGCGGCAATTCCCCAACAACATATCGCGGGCTTCCCCGGAATTGATATGCGCTCCCCCGGCCGGGAGATCCGAACGCCGCTTGCCTTCCCAAGTCCAAGGATATCCCGAGTACAGCACCTGGTGGCAACGCGCGCATGCCCGGATGACCTGCTCGTCATGGGCCTTGGAGGGATCGATGCCGGCGCGTTGGAGTTGCGCCTGGGGTCGCAGGAATGGGGCGACCGGCGCGAAGGAAGGCCGCACGGCGGGATCGCGGATATGTTCGGCGCAGCCGCCATGGCAGGACTCGCATCCGATCCCCAGTTCGACCAGGTCGCCCTCGCCGAAATGATCGCGGGTGGCCGCGATGGTCTTGCGTACCCACGCCGAAGTCGAAGCCACAGGCGCGGGAAGCGATGCATGCAGGTATCGGATCTCCGATTCCAAGGCGGCGCGCAGGCCCGCGGAATCGGAGACGGCCGGCGCCGCGCGCTTCCCGGGGGGCAGGGAAAGGTCGAGGATCTGGCCCTGATAGCCCGTGCCTCCCGGCCCGGCCCAGGCGCCCAGCGCGGTCGAAAGGTAAGGCACGGTATTGTGGCAGAAGATGCAGGTGGCGCGCCATTCGGGCCCCGCCTTGAGTCCCGGGCGTTCGGGGACCATCACCGAATAGCCCTTATACCGGAAGGCGCCCGTCGCGTACACGTAGGAAACCGGCAGGATCTGTTCGGTGATCGAATCGCCGTCGGCTTCCACGCCGGCGAAGTCCTCGCGATGATGGCCTCCGATCACCTTGGTGACCCGGTATACGCGTTCAGGCTTGCCCGGAGCGCCGATGCGCATCCAACGATGGCCCTCGCGCATCTCCAGGGAAACGGAACCATCCTTGAAGCGGAAAGAGCGATCGAAAGGGGCCAGGATGCGCGCGGTGTCCGCCCGGCGCGTCATGTTATGCATCGGCGCGGACATGTAGGCGGCGTACTCGGCGGGATGGCAGGAGGCGCAGGCGGCCGAGCCCACGTAATCGGCGCGCGTGACATTGCTCCGTACGATCCGTTCCCGCGCCGCGGGCGGTGGCACGGGCCGGATGCAGCCCGCGATCAGGAACAAGCCGAGCCAGGCGGAGCGCGATGGGGATCCGAATGGGATCATGCCGGCTTAACTCCCGTATCCGGAATCCCGGGGACGTCGGAGGGAAATTACTCGCACCCCGGACCGGCGCCAAACCGCGGATGGAAAATCCCCACGGGAAAATCCGCAAGGTCCGGCTCCAAAAGGATACATTGAGGGATTAGGTACCCATGGAGCCCTCACCTTGCCGGAATTGATTTCCCTGAAAACCCAGGCCCTGGCCCGCAAGGTCCTTCCGTTGTTGCTGGCCGCGCTGTTCGGGGTCGCGCTTTATTTCATCCACCATGATTTGCGATCGGTTCACTACCACGAGATCGTCAAGGCCCTGCGGGCCATTCCGGCGTCATCCGTGGCCCGGGGAGCCTTCTTTACCGCCCTGTCCTACGCCGCCCTCACCGGCTACGATGCCTTGGGCTGCCGCTTCGCCGGCGTCAGCATTCCCTACCCGAAGATCGCCCTCAGCTCTTTCCTGGCCTACGTTTTCAGCAACAACATCGGCTTCGGGGCGGTGACCGGCGGCTTGATCCGCTACCGCATCTACTCCCTGTTCGGCGTCAGCGCGGTGGAGACGGCGGCCATCGCCGGCTTCGCGGCGGTCACCTTCTGGATCGGCCTCTTCGCCATCGGGGGCCTGGTCTTGATCCTCGAACCCTTGCCCTGGCAGATACCTGTGCTGGGCCTGGGGCTGCGCCCTCTGGGCTTCGCGATGGAAACCGTTTTCCTGGCCTATGTGGGCCTGGCGATCGGATTGCGCGGGCGTCCCTTGCGCATCCGCCGATGGGAACGCGCGCTGCCGGGACCAGGCCTGGCCATCTTCCAAGCGCTGGTATCGGCATTGGATTGGCTTGCCGTCGCTGCCGCCTTCTACGCCATGCTGCCGGCGGAACTGGGGATCAGCCTGCCGCGGGCGGCGGGCGTCTACATGGCGGCCCAGATCCTGGCGATGTTGAGCCACGTCCCCGGCGGGGTGGGCGTGTTCGAAGCCGCGGTCCTGCTCTTCATCCCGCATGAGGGGATGCGCAGCGCCCTGTTCGGATCGTTGTTGGCTTTCCGGGCGCTCTACTACCTGGGTCCGCTGGCGCTGGGAGGCGTCACCTTCGCCGCCTTCGAGGCTTGGAACGGCCGCGTCTGGCTCGGGCGTCGCGTCGCCTGGGTGCGGGAGTTCGCGGCCCCCATGGCGCCGGGGGTTTCTTCGGTCATGGTGTTCTTCGCCGGCATCGTGCTCTTGCTTTCGGGTTCGACCCGCGGCCTACCCTACCGCCTGGAGTGGCTGAACCGGATTTTCCCCTTGGCCGTGATCGAAACCTCGCACTTCCTGGCCAGCCTATGCGGTATCGCCCTACTCCTATTGGCGCGAGGCTTGCAGCTACGCTTGGATTCCGCCTTCCACATGGCCCTATGGGCGCTCGGCGCGGGCGCCGTTTTCTCCTTGGCGAAGGGGTTCGACGTGGAGGAAGCCTGCGTGCTGTTCTCCATCGGGTTGATCCTCCTTCCCGGCCGGCCCTACTTCAACCGGCGCGCTTCCATCCGCGAACAGAATTTCCCCGCCGGCTGGATCGCGGCCATCGCCATTTCCCTGATGGCGGCCCTATGGCTGGGCCTGTTTTCCTACAAGCACGTCGAATACAGCCAGGATTTATGGTGGAAATTCACCCTGCGCGGCAATGCCTCGCGCTTCCTGCGCGCCGAAGTGGGCATAGCCAGCCTCCTGGTGTTCTACGGGATCTGGACGGCCATGCGCGCCGCCCGGCCTTCGGCGGCGGTTTCCGAACCGGGCCCGACGGCACTCGATCATGCGCAGGCCATCGCCCGCGCCCACTGGGCCGCTTATGGCCATCTGGCCCTGGTGGGGGACAAGACCCTACTCTTCAGCGCCAACGGCAAGGCTTTCATCATGTTCGCGGCCTCGGGCCGCTCCTGCGTGGCCATGGGCGATCCCGTGGGTCCTGAAGTGGAAATGCCCGAGCTCATCTGGGCCTTCAAGGGCCTCTGCGATCGCTACGCGTCGCATATGGTTTTCTACCAGGTCACCCAATCGCACTTGCCCGCCTATATCGATGCGGGGCTTTCCTTCCTGAAACTCGGGGAGGAGGCCCTGATTCCCTTGGCGGATTTTTCCCTCGAGAAAAAGGCGTTCAAGCCTTTGCGCTCCAATTGCACCCGGGCCGTCCGGGAAGGCGTCGAATTCGCCGTGCTGCCGCCCGAGCAGGTAACCGAAGCGTTACCCCAGCTGCGGCTGGTATCCGATTCCTGGCTGCAGGACAAGGGCGCCCGCGAAAAAGGCTTTTCCCTGGGCTATTTCGACCAGGCATATCTGGCGCGCTGCGCGGTGGCGGTGGCGCGCGTGGAAGGCCGGATCGCCGCCTTCGCGAATTTGTGGCGCTGCGATGGCAAGCAGGAGCTCTCCGTCGACCTGATGCGCTACGCGGGCGACGCCCCCAAGGGGATCATGGACTTCCTGTTCGCCTCCATCCTGCAATACGGGCGGGATCAAGGTTATGCCCGCTTCAACCTGGGGATGGCGCCGCTCTCGGGCCTGGAGAACCGCGATTTGGCTCCCTTCTGGGCCAAGGCCGCGTCCTTCGTATACCAGCATGGGGAACGCTTCTACAACTTCCAGGGCCTGCGGCATTACAAGGAGAAGTTCGATCCGATCTGGGAGCCCCGTTACCTGGCCGCCCAAGGCGGCATGGCGATGCCGAGGGTGCTCGCCAACGTCACGACCCTGATCTCGGGAGGATTGAAAGGGGCCATAGGGAAATGAAAGCCGTCGTTTGCCTGTCCCTCTGCCTCGGGATTTCGTTTTACCGTACAGCCTCCGCGGAATCGTTCCACTACTCCCCCTTCGGCGACGTGCGGGTATTCCGCGGGGCCTCGGTGCCCGAACGCGTCGCGTTGTTGATTTCCGGTGCGGCCGGCTGGGGCCCCCGCGACTCGGCGCTCGCGCGCGGACTGGCCGATTCGGGGAATGCATGGATCCTGGGCGTGGACATGCGGGTCTACCTGCGCGACATGGCCTCCACCCACGGCAAATGCGCCTATTGCGCCGCCGATTTCGACGGCCTCAGCCATTTCGGCCAGAAGCTGCTGGGCCTCTCCGATTACCGGATGCCCGTCTTGATCGGCTCAGCCGAAGGCGGCGCCATGGCTTACGCGATCCTGGCCCAGTCCCCGCCCGCCACCTTCGCCGGCGCCGTGAGCCTGGGCTTCTGCCCTCGGCTGGTTTCGCCTAAGCGGCTTTGCCCGGGCACGGGCTTGACCGCGCGGGATCGGCGCGAAGGCACGGAGATGGACTTGCTGCCTTTCCCGGGCCTGAGCCAACCGTGGACGATCCTCCTGGACACGACCCGGGGCGGAGGTCCGGTCGGAAGCCCGCGCGAAGGATCGGGCGGAAGCCAAAACGCATGCGCCGTCGATAGCGCCAATGCATTCGTTGCCGTGATCGCGAAAGCGAAAGCGATCGATTTGCCGGACACCTCTTGGCTTACCGCGGTGCGGTCGGCTACGCGCGCTTTCGCCCGCATCGCTCCCGGAGGCGCCCCGCCCGAACCCCGGGCTTCCGGCCTGCCGCGGGAACTCCCGTTGGTGGAAGTGCCCGCCGAAGGCCCGCGGGCTCCCTTCTTCGCCATCCTCCTTACCGGTGACGGAGGTTGGGCCGGCATCGATCGCGATCTCGCCAAGCAGCTCTCCCGGCGGGGAATCCCGGTGGTGGGATGGAATTCGCTCAAGTACTTGTGGAAGCGGAAAAGCGAAGCGCGCGCGTCGCAGGATCTGGCGGAAGTGATCCAAGCCTATGGCGAGCGCTGGCATGCCTCAAAGGTCGCGCTCCTTGGCTATAGCCTGGGCGCGGACGGGCTCCCGGCCATGGCGGCCCGGCTGCCGGACTCCCTCAAGCAGAGGATCTCCCTCATCGGGCTAATGGGCGTGGAGACCCGCTACGATCTGGAATTCCACATCACCGAATGGATCCCCGGGAAACCCGAAGGCGTGCCGGTCCTTCCGGAGTTGCGCAAGCTGAAGGGCCTGCATATCATTTGCGTTTACGGAACCGACGAAAAAGGGAGCCTCTGCCCGGAGCTCGCCAAGAACGAAGCGGACAAGTCCTTGGCGGAAGTGAAATCCTTCACCGGGGGGCATCATTTCGGGGGCGATTACAAAGCCTTGGCCGATGCGCTGTTTCCGCCTGTGCCTTGAAGCCCCAGGCTTCGGAGTTGGGGACAAACTGGCCCCAGGCCGGGCTATCTTCCCAATCACCCAGCCAGCTTTTCAATACTACTCTGGAATGGCCTTCGGTGGCGCGGTTCGGAACAGGGTTCTTTAGCGGGGTAGGTTATGAACAAACGGATAATCGCTTGCTTTTGCCTATCCTTCGGATTGGCAGCCAACGCCCAAATCATAAACGTGCGCGGCAAGGTCGCCAATGCTTCCGGGAATCCGGTGACGAATGCCATCGTTGAACTCGTGCGCCAGGGACTAAAGGACACTACTGGATCGGACGGGTCTTTTTCGATCACCAGGAACCTCTCGGCGATGGAAGGCCCTTCTCACCCGATGTTTGCTCGCTTCAGCCTGAACCGAGGCCTATTGGAGCTGTTCCTGGGTAACCCCGCTCCGGTCAAGATCGAGATCTTCGATGTAAAGGGCAAGCTTCTAAATCGGGTAGTGATGGAGAAAGCCCCGGCGGGCGTGTATCGGATGGATATCTCAGGGATGGGCCCAAAGGAGAACCTGGTCCTGGTACATGCTTCAGTCGGAGGCTATTCGAAGATTTTCCGTTACTTCGGGATGGGGTTCGCCCCTCCTTCGGCGAGTCCGGAGTTGCTGAACGTTTCGCGGATGAGCGCCAGCATGGCCAAGATGGCCGCCGTCGTGGATACCCTCACCGTTACCGCCGCCGGATTCACTGCGAAGACGGTGATGCTTTCCGCCTACGACACGACGGTCAACGTGAGCATGGCGCCGACGACGGGTGGCGGCAGTGGCGGAGTCCCCCAGGGCCTTACAGGCACCGACGTTTGCACCACCGCCCTGGTCGGCAGCCACATGACCTATGACGTCGGGCCCGGAAGGCCTTATGCCGAACTCGACTCCGTCCCGTTCGGCTCGCTCGTCGCCGGCGACGTCGTCAACATCTACGCGCGTCCCACGCCCTACCTGGCCAAGTTCGGCCTACGCGCGCAAGGCACCGCCTCCCAGCCCGTCATCATCAACGGCGTCAGCGACGCGGACTGCAAAAAGCCGATCCTCAACTTCGACGGAGCCAAGACAGCCGTCGGCACCGACAGCCCCGGCAACCTCGTCTTCGGGGGGTACAACGAGGGCCTGGGAGGCATCGTCATCAAGCGCGGCCCTTCTACGCAGGACCCGTACGGGGCGTATGAGCCGAAATTCATCACGATCCAGGGTCTCCAGGTCCAAGGCGCCCGCAAGGGAGCCGCCTACACGACCCTCGCCGGCGTCGCCTCGACCTACGGTTCGGCGGGCTGCATTTGGATCCAGCAGGGCGAGGACATTACCGTCCGCAACAACATCGTCTCCGACTGCGCCTTCGGCATCTTCCTGATGGCCAAGGACGAACTGCTGACCGAGACGACCACCCGGGTCACCCTCGCCAACAACCGCGTATACGGCAACGGCGTCTCCGGATCCTATAGCGAGCACGGCTTCTACGTCCAGGCGGCGAGCCCCATAGTCGAAGGCAACTACATCGGCGTCGTCCGCCCCGGCTCGACCGGATCCTCGTACAAGTCCCGCTCCAGCGGCGAGATCTTCCGCAACAACACGGTGGAATGCAGCGCCCTGTGCATGGACTTCGTACAGTCCGAGGAGCAGACCAACGGCATAGTCAAGCAGCCGGACTACGGCACCGACTATGTCTACGGCAACACCGTCATCTCGAATGGCCCGCCCGTCATCCACTACGGCGGCGACAACATGGGGGAGCAGGACCAAAGCGCCGGCCCCACCTTCGTCCCTCCGGTGCCGTACCGCAAGCGCCTGCGCTTCTGGAAAAACACCTTCAACCTCACGACCAGCACCTATCGCGACAACGTCTTCCGCCTCTCTGCGCTCGAAACCGAAGCGGACGCCTGGGACAACGTCTTCAACTTCAACTTCACCGGCGCCGGCGCGCTCTCTTGGGTCGACGTCGCGGGCACCCTACGATTGGGTCCCGGGAACGTCATCAATGGCAGGCAACCTATCGCCCAAGGGCAGAACGCAGCGGTCGGCAACTACTCGGTGACCGTCGGCGCCCCCATCCCCAACGATCCGTTGCTTTCGCAGTTGGACCCCTAGACCCCGCCCAGAGACGGGAAAAACCGGAGTCGCGCCCTTTCGTCCCCTCCGATCGGGAAGCCGTTGCCCTTGACCTTCCCGCCGCCGAACCCTTCTTTCAAAGGACGGGGAGGTCCCGTAACCGGGAGGGCGCCATGCATCCGAACCATCGCGACAGCACATCGGGAGCCAAGGTTTCCATTTGGACCCGTTCCGCCGGCATGCCCAAATATCCCGTCGCGCCCGAAGGCCTCGCGCCCGACGTCTGCGTGATCGGGGCCGGGATCACCGGGCTTAGCGTTGCCTATACCTTGGCCGAGCAAGGCGCTTCGGTGGTTGTCATCGACGATGGGGCGGTGGGGAGCGGCGAAACCGGTCGCACCTCTGCCCATCTCGCCAGCGCCGTCGACGATCATTATACCGAGATCGAATCCATGCACGGCCCGGAGGCCGCGCGCATCGTGGCCCGCAGCCATTCCGACGCCATCGCGCGCATCGAGGCCATCGCGGCCGTCGAGGGCATCGAGTGCGGCTTCGAGCGCGTGCCCGGTTATCTCTTTTCCGCTGCCGGCGGGGAAGTGGAATTCTTGGATCGAGAGTTGGCGGCGGCCCGGCGCGCGGGCTTGCCGGCGCGGAAGGCCGCACGCGCGCCCATTCCCCTTTTCGATACCGGCCCGGCGATCGAATTCGACGCGCAGGCCCAATTCCATCCCCTGTTGTACCTGGCGGGCCTGGCCGAGGCGGTGGAACGCCGGGGCGGCCGCATCTACACCGCGCATGCCGCGGAAATCCGGGGAGGCTCCGACGCGCTGGTGGGTTTGCGTTCGGGCCATGCCATCCATCCCAAAGCCATCGTGGTGGCCACCAACGTCCCCGTCAACGATCGCTTCACCATGCATACCAAGCTCATGCCGCATCGCACCTACGTGATCGCCGCGCATGTTCCCGAAGGGCTGCCCAAAGCATTGCTATGGGATACGGCCGATCCTTACCATTACGTGCGGCTGGCGGCGGGGGCCGATAACGCGCCGGGGCAGGACCTGCTGGTGGTGGGCGGCGAGGATCATCCGGTGGGCCAGGCGGAAGATTTCGATTCCCGCTATGCGCATCTGGAAAACTGGATGCGATCGCGTTGGCCCGAGGCGGGCGTGGTGCATGCGCGCTGGTCGGGTCAGATCGTGGAAACCCTGGACGGACTGGCCTACATCGGCCGCAACCCCGGCGATCACGACAACGTTTTCATCGCGACCGGGGATTCGGGCAACGGGCTTACCCACGGGACCATCGCCGGCTTGATCCTGCCCGAATTGATAAGCGGCCGTCTGCATGCCTGGGCTTCCACCTACGATCCCGCGCGTAAAAGCCTGAAGGCGGCGGGAGAGTTCGGCCGGCATAACCTCAAGGTGGCGGCCCGTCTGGCGGCCGATTGGGTAAAAGGCCATACGGTGAAGGAAGAAGAAACCATCCCGATCGGCAGCGGGGCGGTGATCCGCAAGGGAATGCAGCATATCGCCATCTACCGCGACGAGAACGGCGAAGCGCATCGCATGTCGGCGGTTTGCCCCCATCTTAAATGCATTGTCACCTGGAACGCCTCGGAGCGGACCTGGGATTGCCCTTGCCATGGATCGCGCTTCGATTGCCGCGGCCATGTGCTGAACGGTCCCTCCATCTCCGATTTAGAGCACTTAACCTCCGCCGAGCACCGCGCCGCGCCCCCGGTCGCCTGAAATCCCGATGAGGGCAGGGCCGGACCCGGCCCCGTTTTTTCGGCTGTCGGGCCGATTCCGACCGGCAAAGATTGAGCAAGGCGTCCCCCCATGCTTTCCCCTACGGGCTCGACGAAGGTCTAAATCGCGATTTTCGGACTTTCGCGAACCTAAAACCCCTTTTCCCGAACCAAATAGGTCGGGCTCGGAATTTGCATCAGGGTGTTCATGGAGGTATGTCCATGCAAAAGGCGTACATCATCCTCAAGGCGGCCGCCACCGCGTTGATCGCGGCGGCTTGCGCGCAGGGACCGCTCCATCTTTCCAAATCCTTATGGGTCGCGGGGAGATGGGCTTCCGGCGAAGCCCGCTCATTGCGGGCGATTCCGGGGCTCGAGCCGGCCCAGGCCTCGCCGCCGGAAATCGACGGCGCCGGGCCCGTCCCGGCCTCCCCCTGATCGTTCGCGAAGATTCCGTTTGCGCCCGCGCCCGGCGGAAGCGTTTTTTCCGCCTATGGCTTCCCCAAATCTCCCCCGACTGTTTTTTTCCGCGGCCGCTTTGATCCTCACGGCCGCGGCCCGCCCGCAAGCCGTTCCCCTGTACTATTCCTTCACGGGCCAAGTAGTCTATTCCACCCTGTCCGAGTACCCCTTGGGAATGGACGTAACCTACGTGTTTCGGGTGGATCGAAGCGCCCCGGGATACACCGTCGATGGCCAAGGCCAGTCCCAGGCGATGGCGGATTACGTCGAGGAGCCGGACTATTTCACCAAGTATTTCCTGGCGGACTACATCGGCGGAAACATCCTCCCCAGCGACAATCCCGCTTCCGAGAACAAAGAGTCGTCCCATTACGGGATGGACATCATGCGCTATCAGGACGAGATCTTCAGCGCCTTGCGCGGGAGCAACTCCGATGCGAGCGGCATGGATTTGCTGGACATATGGTCCTCCGACGCCATGTTCGAAGATTGGCAGGTAGGGAAGATCGTCCAAGGGGAGAATTTCGTACAGAACGGGCCGGGAGTAGAGAATAGCACCTACAGCTCGTCCCTTGTGCTCTCATCCATCGATACGCGCAACCCTCTGGAGGCTCCGGCCGTTCCCGAGCCCTCCGCCTACGCCCTCTTCGCCCTCGGCCTCGCGGGCCTGTGCCTGTCCTTGCGCGGCGTCCGCTCCAAAGGCCGCTGAGCCCCGGCTTTCCTCCGCTTTCCCCTCGCTTTTCCCGTTCAGGATTTTTCCCTCCCCCTCCGGCGGGAGTTTATTTTCAGGAAAGCGTAAAGAGCCTCTAACATAATCGGCAAGGATCCGCGCGGCGTCGTGAGGGGTAACCGACAGGTTATCCTGCCCCGCCCCGGATCCCGTATGCCCGGAAAGGAGCATGGCGATGGATAAGGCGATGATTGGAGGCCTGGCGGCCGTCATGGCGCTCGCAGGTTGCGGCAAGCTGGGTTTCCTGGGACCCATCAAGGACAGCAAGGACACCAGGAACCATATTGATGTGGTGGCCAAGGTCCGGGATTTCAAGGAAGGCAATCCCACCTCCACGGACAACACCCACCCGCATTTCAACCAAGGCGTGGCCGCCTGCGAGGCCCACCTCGCGGGCATATTCACCGTCCTTCCGGATCTCTCCACCGGCGGCGGCAAGGATCCCTCTTTTCCCGGTGACGAACGGACTCCGGTGCTGGCGCCTCTGGATAGCATGCCCGTCAACGTTTCGCGATGCTTCGAGCCGGCTGATCGCTTCACGGATTGGTTCGAGGATCGCGGCCAAGACGTGAACCGCCCCTTCCTGTATACCATGAAATTCGAGCAGGACGATAATACCGGTTACTACGTCTTCCAGGAGAACCAGTTTTTCCCCTTGGACAAGGATCAAGGCGCCAGGAAGGAAGCCGATTCCGGTCCCGACCCTTTCGGATATCTGCAGAGCGGGACCAAGGATGGCGTCGACCTCTCCACCCACAACTATGGCTTCACCTTGGAATTCCACGCGACCTTCACCTACAGGCAGGGAGAGCGCCAGTTCCTTTCCGCACGCGGCGATGATGATGTGTGGGCCTTCGTGAACGGCCACCGCGCCATCGATCTGGGCGGCATCCATTCGGCGGAGTCCGATTCGGTTTCCTTGGACGACAAAGCCGGCGCCTTCGGGCTAGCGGATAAGAGCCAGTACTCTCTCGACTTTTATTTCGCCGAGCGCTCGGTGGCCTCATCCACATTGGACATCGTCACCAACCTGGAATTCTCCCCCTTAAAACCCTGACCCGGTCTCGGGTCTGTTTACCATTTGTTGCCGGGACCGGCTCCTCTAGCGCGGATTCCGGCATGTGCACACGCATGTTACCCCCATTTTCGATACGATTAGCGTTGGTTACGGAGTGGTAAACACGCCTGAACCCAATAATGATGTGTCGGGGTTTGAGGAATTCAGGGAAGATGGTTCTCTAGCGATCCGCCTCTTGCAATCGACTGCATATTCGATCCCATTTTCGCCGACTTCGGCCGTATATTCATCTTCGCACGCCAAAGGAGGGGAATATCCATGGCGAATCTTGGACCTGAGATTTCTGGCACTCACGAAGAGACCTTGGCAGGTGATCTTCAGACCACACGTAGCTTCCGGCCGTGGGAAACCCGGCCTGAAACGGGAATGGGCTTGACCACTACTTCGACCGTGCGCGCCTTGGCTCTCGGCCCGAAGCCGCCGGCACCGGCCCTCCGCGAGGCATTGCGGCCCCAGGTAACCGGAAGGTTTCCCGGTTCCGATCGCGTGATCGCGATCCAACCCGCGCGCCTTCCGGAAGCCTTCATCGGCGCGGCCGATGATGCCTCGGGAATGGATCGCGTCATGGGATACCTGAGCGAACATTTCCGCGAGAACGTTCCCATGAAGGCGCTCGCCGACCTGGTCCGCCTCTCCTTGCGGCAGTTCCACCGGAACTTCAAGAAGCAGTTCGGGATGCCCCCGAACCAGTTCCTGATCCGGATGCGGGTGATGGCCGCGCGGGACATGCTGGTATCGGACAAGCGCCCCGTCGCCAAAATCGCCTATGACCTGGGTTTCGCGGACGACACCCTGTTCATCCGGCAATTCAAGGCGCGGATGGGCATGACTCCGCTGCAGTACCGTAAAGCCAACCGCTAAGCGTTAGCGGTGAAGCCCGGGATCAAGAGCCGGTTCAGCTTGCTGAACCGGCCGGTTTAGCCCAGGCCGCCAATTCGGACTTAATCCGATCCCAATCTTTGAAGATCCTCGCGATCACCAAGGTCTTCTCCGGCCCGCGCAGGACGATGCGCCGCCCCTTCGTTTCCACCTGCCGTACCTGATCGCGGCTGATCTTCTTCCCGTTGCCGTCCCAGTAGACCACCGCCACCTGGCTTTCGCTCAAGCGCAGCTCCCGCGGGCGGAAGAAGAAACCGTAGATGACCGAGAGGATGCCCACGACGACGAAAGCGAAGGCGAGGGCCCAGGGCAAAACGGGCATGGGCTGGCCGGCATGCGCCGCTTTAATCGTCAAGTTCGCCGCCCACATCGCCGCCAGAATGCCCGATCCGTAGATCCCGCTGGCCACCACGGCCAGGAAGGCGATGCGTAAGGCGTCGGGCTTGAATCGCTTGCCGTCGGCGACGGGTTCTTCGGAAGTATTGGCCATGGGACCAAGATAGCAAGCCGCGCATTCCCGTCTGCCGGCGGACGTCCTTTTTACATTATGGGCTGCTTTCAAGAAGGGACCGCGCGGATGTTCAGCCCCGTCGACTGGCTCGTAATCGTCCTCTACTTCGCGGTAGTGGCCGGCATCGGGGTCTATTTCTCCCGGCGCAACCGGGATTTCAAGGACTTCATGTTCGGGGGCGGCAATATGCCGTGGCTGGCGGTGGGCATTTCCCTCATCGCCACTTCGGTATCGGCCAATACCTTCCTAGGCAATCCCGCCGACGGCTATGCCAACGACATGCGCCTCTTGATGCTGAACGTTGGCTCGCTCGCCGCCATCGCCATCGTGGGGACCGTATTCATCCCCCGTATCCGTTCCAGCGGGATCAAATCGGCTTACGAATTGTTGGAGATGAAGTTTTCCCGGCCGGTAAGGGTCATGGCCGCATCCTTCTACTCGTTCCACCTGCTATTGCGGATGGGCATGCTCATCTACGGGCCGTCCCTGGTCCTGATGAAAATAACGGGCGCCCCCTATTGGGCTTGCGCCGTCGCCATGGCCGTCTTCGCCATGATGTACACCTCGCTGGGCGGCATCAAGGCGGTGACCACCACCGACATCATCCAGTTCGTCATCTTCTTCGGGGGCGGCTTGCTATGCATCGGCTTCGTGGCCCATGCCGTGGGCGGCTTCGGCGCGGCCTGGCACATGGCCAGCGAGGCCGGCAAAACCCGTTGGCTCGATTTCAGTTGGGACCCCTCCAGCCCGCGTAATTTCTGGACCGCGTCCTTGGTCTACATCGTCTTCGAAGTGGCCATCCGCGGGTGCGATCAGCAATTCGTGCAAAGGTATCTCTCCACCAAGGACGTGCGCGCCGCCAATTACTCTTCCGTCACCTCATCCCTGCTTGGCGTATGCGTAGGCGTGCTCTTTTTCACGGTAGGCGCCTTCCTGTACGTGTATTTCCAAATCGCCCACGTGGAAGTCTTGCCGGACCTCAAGGCCAATCAAGTGCTCCCGCACTTCATCGTGAACGTCCTGCCCACCGGCGTCAAGGGCTTATTGGTGGCGGCCATCCTGGCGGCGGATATGGGCGCCCTGAGTTCGGTGCTGACCGCGCTCTCGAACACGACGGTGATCGATTTCCTGCGGCGGGATCAGGGGGGCGAAGGCAGCCATTCGCTCAAGCATGCCCGGATCTGGGTGGTGCTGTGGGGGACCTTGGGTACCGCGGCCTCATTCCTATGCGCCCTGGGGGATGAAACCATTCTGGGGAAGGCCTTGTTCTTCACCTCGCTTTTCACGGGTCCCCTGCTGTCGATGTTCTTGCAGGCCTTCTTCCTGCCGAAGACCCGGCCCGTGGCGATCATGATCGGAGCGGTAGTCGGAATGTTGGCGCTGCTTCCCTTCAGCACCATCCCCGTGCTTCCGCCGGGGATGTGGAAGCCTTGGTTGGCGTTGGCCTGGCCTTGGAATCCGCTGATCTCGCTGACCGGGTCCCTCTTGGCGGCGCAGGGGATTAACGCGGTGATGGGGCTTCGCTCATCCTCTTCCAATACCAATCCGAATCGACGCCCATCCTGAATGCTCAGGTGGAAGCGGGCGTTTCCATTGGCTTCGATTTGTCGTGCGCGTCGCTCTAGTTTGCCGTGAGCGCAATTTTATTCCACCACATGCGCAAGTATCGGAAATTTGGCCAATTTTGGCGATTGGGGCAATCGGAATAAGGTTATGTTATCGGCGTTGCAAACCTTTACGTCGACGGAGAAACGATGCGTCGTCCCTTACTTCCAAGTTCCGAATTCGTTCTGCTCGCGTTGCTATCGCTGGCGGTCCCCCCAGCGAACGCCGCCATCACGGGAGCCTATTCCGGCAAAGAGGCGCACCCCGGGTTTACCATCTCCGCCATAGACGCCCTGGGCAAGTACAGCACCATGGGGATGGCTTGGTTGAAGAACGGGGACATGGTCTGGGTGCGCTGCCCGAACAACTACGCTACTCCGCCCGGTAACAACGCCAATGCAGGCGTATGGATCGTGAAGAATATCGCCACCACTCCGACCGTGACCAAACTCATCGATCAATTCCGCCAGCCCACGGGAGTGACGGTCGGCCCGAACGACGAAATCATGGTCGTCGATTTGGATGGCGTGTACAAGGTTTCCGCCACCGATGGGACCCGGACCAAGGTGGTGGCCGCTCCTCCGACCTACGATGGGACGCTCCCGTACCACTCGTACATATTCTGCCCCATGTACAGCAACGGCATGTACTATGCGCCCTACTCCGGGACCTTCATCTCCGGCGGCTTCGCGGATACCGATCCGAGCGGCGACTACGCCAGTTCCATACTCGCCTGGAAACCGGACGGGACGGGCGGATTCACCAAGTACGCCGGCGGCACGCGGTCGCCCAACGGCGGGGGGCTGGGGCCGAACGGCATCATGCTGTTCACGGATAACCAAGGAAGCTGGAACCCTTCCTGCGCGCTGAACATCATCAAGCCGAACTCCTTCTACGGCCTCCATCAGAATACCTCGAAGGGATTCAAGGACAACTGGGCGGGACTGGCCAATAAGGCCGGCACCTTGCCTTACCAGCCTCCGGTCGCCTGGATGATGCAGGCCCAAGCGGTCGGGGAATACGGCGTGGGCGCGAGCACCTCGCAGCCCCTCTACATGGATCATGGGCCCTACGCGGGCGACGTGGTCGTGGGGGACGTCACCCTGGAGGGAATGTCCCGCATCGCGTTGGATCCCGTGAACGGCGCCACCGGCGTGAACGCGAATTACAACGGATCGGTGCATTGGTTCACGAACCTGCCGGGAGGGGCCAATTGCCCCGCCCCTAACCGCTTCGTCATGGATCCGACCGCTGACGTCATTTACGTGGGCACCTTGGAGATCATCGGCCAAAGCGGGGGAGCCTGGCCCTCCGGCGCCGATCAGCCGGTCTATAAGGTCGCCTTGGACGCCGCAGCCATCAAGGCGAGCTTCGAAATCCTGAGCGTGAAATCGAGGGCCGGGGGAATCGAAGTCGCTTTTTCCCAGCCCGTCTCCGAAGCCTCGGCGGTGGCCGCGAGCTTCGCCATCAAGCAGTATGATCTGGTGCGCCAAGAGGGTTATGGCGCAGGGAACAACACCTCGGCCGCGCCCGCCATCACCAGCGTCCAGTTGTCCCAGGACGGCTACCGGGTTTTCCTGGGCATCGGAAGCAACGCCAAATTCGATCGCGTCTTGTCCATCACCGCCGGCGGCATCCATGCGCGCACCGGCAACGCATCCTTGGTCTACAACTCAACCTTGTTCACGCACAACTACCAATCCACGGTGGCCTTCAATCCCGCCCCGGTTTCCATCGCGGATCGCGCTTCCGATCAATACATGAATAACCATGTTATGCATACCATGCTTCCGGGAGCGGTGAAGCTTCGCGTGGACCTCAAGGGGGCCTACACCGTTTCGCTCAGGGAATTGAACGGCGCCCGCAGGGAAGAGCGTCAGGGTTTCGACGCGGGCGAATTTACGCTGAAGGCCCCCGGCGCGGGCCTGCACATCCTGGAAGTGCGGCAGGGCGGGCGCGCCTATGTCCGGCCGGTGACGTTCTAATAGACGGCCCGGCTATCGGAGGCGCTCCTCTATCGGAGGCCCGCCTATCGTAGGCGCACCTAATGGGGTCTCGGCTATCTCAGCAACGATGCCCTGAAAAAGCTCTGGCCGACCCGCAGAAAGTAGATGCCGTCCTGCGCCCTATCCGGGATGCCGTAACGGCCGTTCCCTAAGGACCGCAGGGCGAAGACCCGTCCGCGGATGTCCATCAACCTCACGGCTCCCGTGAAGCCGGCCGGCACGATGAGGATGCGGTCCCGGATATACGGGGATGGGAAGGCGCGGGACCCGATGGCCCGGATCCCGATCCCCGGCGATGCGCCTTGCTTGGCTACCCATTCCCCCAGGATCTTCAGGGACGCGGTGTCCGGGATATAGGTGGCTAAGGGCGGCATGCCGTCGCCGTCGTTCCGGTACAGGTTCACGCCTCCCAGGCCCGCCATGACCGAATCCAGGCTGAAAGCATGGGTGGCCAGGTTATCGGTCCATTCCTTCGATCCCCAAGGCTGCGAGAACATCCAAGCCAGCTTGGCCAGCGCGTCCGCGTCCCCGAAGCCGGCCGCCTTCTTAAGCGCCCGGTACCAGGTCGCCGAATCCGCGGCCGGGGTGGTCCGGGCCCACTGCCGGAAAAGCCCATAGGACAGGGACGGGTAGCCCTTCTTGGTCGCGGGATCGATATAGATCTCATTAGTGGTCAGGGTGTCGGGATTGCCGGGGGGAAGAGCAAGGTTCCAGTTCGGATCCGACCCCAGCCCGGACGTGGACACGAGCCACTTGTACTTGTTGCGGCCCTGGATCAGGGAGAGAGAATCGGTATAGGCGGCGGTGTCGTTGAGGATCCCGATCGACTTGATCTGGTTGAACGGGATATCATGCTGGCGTAAATCGAAGTAATCGAAATTGGGAGGGATGGTGGCGGCGCTGGCCCCTATCAGCGCGGACCTGTCGCCATGGCATCCCGAGCAATTCGCGGCCAGGTAGGATCGGGACATGTTGTCCACCACCACCCGCCTTTGGGCGTCGGTCAGGGTGGGATCGATCGCTTCAGCCATGCCGATGAACCGCCGGGCCAAGGAGGCCGCATTAGGTTGGGCGCCGGAGAAGACCCCGGCCGCGAACAAATCCAGCACTTGGTTGCTGGCGCCGTTTTGGGTGGGCCTCTTGAGCTGCGCCGGATAGAATCCCATCACGCCGCGGCCCTGTCTCACCGGCAGGTTCGGGGAGGGATGGTTGCCCGAGGTGACCTGATGGCAGCGGTTACAGTCCGCTTGCGCCGGGAATCGCCATTTCTTGTAGGTTGTGCGTCCCTGATTGTCCTTCACGGAGAGGACCCCATTGGCCCCGGTCCCGGGATCCACCAGGTTGGCGTCGGTCTGCGCCGTATTCCAGCGATAGGAAAACCCATACCAATTCTGAGCGCCCTCCGCGGTATCCGCCTTCTTCACGAGGAAGCGGGTTTCCCAATAGATCGTGTCGCCGGGCGCGCGCACGTGCAGGAAGGCTTTCACGAAGACGGTGCTGTCCGGATAATCGAAAAAGTCGGTGTCGTCCGCCCAGGCGATTTTTTTGCCGGGGCGTAGGATCACCCATCTCTTTTTCAAGCTCCCGTCGGACCAAAGCGGGGAGTTCACCACGAATGCCTTGGCGGCAGTGTCCGTGGTTCGGCTCGCTATGGCGCTGTAGAATCCGGTTTGCGAAAGGAGTTGGGGGATTTCGCCCGGTTTGGTCGGGTCGAAGTATTTAAATGCCGCCGACGCGAGCGCAGGCGTTCCCAACATCATCAATAAGAACAAGGATAAACGCCGCCGTCCGTATGCCAAGAAAACCTCCTAACCCGTATTGTCTATTCTACGGATATCGCCATGGAAAACCGTGATCCGCCGTCCTTCACCGCCCCTTTTCGCAGGGGTCGATATTCTTCATCCCCAACACCCCGTCCAGCCCCGCGGATGCCACGTAACACAGATGCTTCGGGGCCTCGGCGCCGTCGATACGATCCCCTTGGCTGCCCTGGGGTAGGGCCTGGATTTCCCGCATCCACACCGCCCGGGCCTTGAATCGATCCAGCAAGGCCTTGGAACGCTCCGGGCCCAGGATGAACAAGGGCTTGGTCAGGCGATCGGCCAGCAGCCCGCTGTCCGCCAGGACCGTCACCGAGCAGAAGGGCCGGGCCGGACGGCCGGTGCGGGGATCGAAGATGTGGTGGTAGCGGATGCCGTCCTTGAAGAAGTAGCGCTCATAGTCGCCGGAGGTGGAGACGGCGCGCGGCTCGGTCAGCTTCAATGTGCCGGCCAGGCCTTCGGGATCGCGCGGATGGCGGATGCCCAGCGTCCAAGGCTCCCGTCCCTTATGGCCGCCCACGCGCATGTCCCCGCCGGCCGAAACGATATGGTCCGGGAAGCCCATGGAATCGAGGAGGGCGTGCATGCGATCGACCGTATAGCCCTTGGCGATGCCGCCCAGATCGAGGATGACGCTGTCCCGCAGGATCACCAGCCGGTTGCCGCCCACCAGGCGATAGGGCGGATACTTGGCGGGGTTGCCGTCCAAAGGCGCGCCGAAGGCGGGATTGCCATGCATCAAGGCCAAGATGGCGGCATCGGAAGGCACCCGGCCGCTGTCCCCGCTGCCCAGACCCCAGGCCGCTTTCAAATCGTGCATGGTGATGTCGAAGGCGCCCTGCGAAGCCTCGGCCATCTCCGCGGCCGCGCGCAGCACGGTGATGATCTCCGTATCGGCCGTCAGCGTATCGCCCACGCGGCCCATCACCCGCCTTAAGTCCGATCCCGGCAGGTAATCGCTGAAGACCTGTTCCAGTCGCGCGCTCTCCCGTTGCAGCCGGGCGAAGGCGCTGTCCGGCGGAACGGCGCCATGCCCATAGAGCGTCGCGACGAACTCGGTATCCATGTCGAACCAGCGATGGATGTTCTTCTCGGGACGGGAGCAGGCGAGAAGCAGGAGGGGCGCCAGGGCGATGGCGGAGCGCAGGGAGAGTGCCATATCCGTAACTTAGCAAAGGCCTGGAATCCTCGCCGCCCTCCGCGACGAACCCATTTATGAGACCCCTTCTAAGGGACGGGCGACTAGGGCCCCCGCGCAACCGGCCGGGGCCGAGCGCGGGCCGCAGCCGGTTATGCCTGAATCGGATGGCCGTTAGGGCAGGGGCAGGCGGTACAGAGCCGTTCTCGCTGCCAAAGGCCGGGAACGGCCCAGGACATCATGGATGGCGGCGCGCCCGGCGGATGTTGGCCTTTCGATCCAGGCGTGGATGGGGCTGGCGGACAGGCTTAAGGTCGCCAGGGCCGATTCTAAATCCGCGACGGCGCCATCCTCGCTTCCCGGAGTATAAATAAGAATGCTTGTGAAAAGGTTCGAACCTACGTTGGTGTAGTAGATCCGCACCCGGGAAGAGTCATTGGCGGTAACCGTGGATTGGTATTCCACGAAGGAGAAGGACTTGCCACCGAGGGTCTTCGTTCCATCCGCTACCTTGTTCACGCTATCGGATCCGGCGTACGCCTTCCGATATGCTTCTAGTTCCTGGGCGGTAAGGGGATGATCGGTGGTGCTTGCGGTCATGTAGCAATAGGCCATATTCGTGTCGTTAAATACGGCCAAGAGCGAATCGCCTCCCGCCATGAAAGGGACCTTTTGCCATGCGGGAGGAAAGCTGATGCTGAAACGGCTGGTCGTAAACGTGGTATCGGCCGCGGTCGAGATCGACGTCAACACGGCCAAGGACAGAAAGGAAAGGGCGATCAGGATTTTACGGGATTGCATGCAGGCCTCCGGATAGGGTAGTGGCGGGTAAAGATGAACGGCAAACTAAGCGTTTCGCGCCGGAACCGGAAGGGGCGAAAATCCCCCTGCGTCCGGGTCGGCGCTACCGTCCCGGTAAGCGGAACGAAGTCGGCCGCATCGCCAAGGGCCGGAGCCGGCCGAGGACATCATGATCGGCCGCTCGGAGAACGAGAGGCGAACGCGCTTGTAGGGCGTGGATGGCGGTGGGAGAGAGGGCCAAGGTGGCCAGGGCCGAGTCCATCGCGGAGACCAAGAGGGTGCCGACGGGATACTCGTAAACCAGCAGGGATTGGAATCGGAGCGATCCGTCCGAAGTGGAGTAAAGGCGGATGCGGGTGTCCCCGTTGGAAGTATCCGCGTTCTTGAACTCGGAGTAAGCGAAGGCTTTCCCGCCCAGGCTATCCGTTCCCTCGGCCACCTTGGTCACGCTGTCCGCCCCGGCGTATTGCTTTCGGAAGTTATCGAAATCCCCGGCGGAGACGGGGCTTTCGCCGCTGCCGGCGGTCATATAACAGAATCCCAACATGGAATAGCCGTACATCAGGAAGACGGACGAATCGCCACCGACGGAAGGCTGGTTCTGCCAACCGTCACCGAAAGTGATTTCGAACCGGTTCGTCGCGAAGCGGGATTCGGCGCGGGCGGGAGCGGCGAAGAGGGCGGCTGAAGCCAGGATGGTGCAGGCGATTGAAGATATGCGGGAATGCATGGAGGCCTCCGGTTGGGATGGAGGCGAAAATATGCTTTTCGTGACGCGTAGGGAAGGGGAATTTAGTTCCGATCCGCTACGGAGATCACTCCATGGCCATATCCACGTGGGGTTTGCCCTTCTCCGCTTTCGGCGATTTGAAGAGCAACAGCAACGGAATGCACACCAGGAAGAAGAATCCGATGACGTAGAAGGTATCCAGGAAGGATAACAGGGAAGCCTGGTGTCCCGTATTCGCGTTGAGCAGCCCCAGCGCCTTCTGATGGGCCAAGCCGAAGGCGTCCCCCTTGGAGACGAACAGGCGGGTAAGGCCTTCCATCCGCTGTTGGGCGGCGGTGGCGAAGGCATCCACCTTGTCCGCGAGCACGGAGCGGTGGAACGCGGTGCGCCGCTCGATGAAGGTTGCCATCAGCGCCACGCCGAAGGAGCCGCCCAATTGGCGGATCATGTTGGAGAGGCCCGTGCCCTGCGGGATATCGCGTCCCTTCAGGTCCACCAGGGTCAAGGTGGTGAGGGGGATGAAGATGAGCCCCAGCCCTACGCCGCGGATGATCAAGGGCCAGAAAAAGCT
This sequence comes from Fibrobacterota bacterium, assembly GCA_019509785.1. Classification (NCBI taxonomy): domain Bacteria; kingdom Pseudomonadati; phylum Fibrobacterota; species Fibrobacterota bacterium. The sequence continues at coordinate 169,791 of JAEKLQ010000022.1, forward strand.
GCCCGCGCCGGATTCCGGCCCCATATGCGAGAGCATCCAGGTGGAAATGAAAAAGAAGAGGAAGCCCAGGCCGCTGAACAAATGGGCCGGGAATTTCTGCATCAGCTTGCCGATCACCGGCATCATCACCGCCGTGGCCAGGCTGCCCGGAATGAGTAGAACGCCCGTATCCGTGGCGGTGAAGCCGAGGAAGCTTTGGGCGAACAACGGGATCACGAATACCGATCCGAACAGCCCGAAGCCGAGGATGAAATTGAAAAGCATACCCACGGCGAAGGTGCGGCTCTTCATCAGGCGCAGATTCACCACGGGATGTTCATGCACGATCTCGCGCCAGATGAAGGCGACCATGCCCACGGCCGCCACCGCCATCAGCACGTTGATGTAGGCCGATTCCGTCCAGCCCTCCTGATCGCCCCGCTCCAGCACCACCTGCAAGGCGCCCACGCCGGCCACCAGGAAAATGATCCCCGGCCAATCCATCCCTTGCGGCTTTTGCCGATAAGCGGGCTCCTTGATGAAGAGCATGGTCATGATGGTCGCCACGATGCCGACGGGCACGTTTATGTAGAAGATCCAATGCCAGGAAAGATGGTCGGTGATGTAGCCGCCCATGGTCGGGCCGATGGTGGGGCCGATCACCACGCCCAGGCCGTAGATGGCGTTGGCCAGCCCCAGCTCTTCCTTGGGGAAGGTCTCCACGATGATGGCCTGGGCCGTGGAGAGCAGCCCGCCGCCGCCGATGCCTTGCACGAACCGGAAAAACACCAGCATCCACACGCTGGTGGACATGCCGCACAGGACCGAGGCTATGGTGAAAAGGATGATGGAGGCTGCGAAGAAGCGCTTGCGCCCGAAACGGGAGCTGAGCCATCCCGACATGGCGATCATCACCACGTTGGCGGCCGCGTACGAGGTGATGACCCAGCTGATATCGGCCAGGGTGGCGCCCAGGCTTCCCATCATCTGCGTCAAGGTGACGTTGACGATGGAAGTATCGATAAGCTGAAGGAGCGCGGCGGACACCACCGTGAGGATGATGATCCACTTCTCCATCCCGAACTTCATCGGCGCACCTCTAGGGAAACCACGCGTTCACTCCCCCGCGCGGGTATCCACGGCCACCGTCGCCGACATGCCCGGCCGCAACAGCTTGGCCGCGTCCGCGTCGGTCAGGTCGATGCGTACCGGCACGCGCTGCACCACCTTGGTGAAATTGCCGGTGGCGTTGTCCGGCGGCAAAAGGCTGAATTTGGCGCCCGTCGCGTATTGGATGGAGGCCAACTTGCCATGGAAGGTCCGGTCCGGGAAGGCGTCCACGTCCACATCGACGGGTTGGCCGGGACGCAAACCTTCCAACTGGGTCTCCTTGAGATTGGCCACCACCCAGGGAGGCGTCGCTTCCACGATGGCCATCACCATCTGGCCGGGCGAAACCAATTGGCCGGGTTCCAGGTTCTTTTTGGCGATATGGCCCGCGGAGGGCGCGATCACGGCGGAATAGGCCAGCTGCAAGCGGGCCGCATCCACGGCGGCTTGGGTCGCGGCCAAGCGCGCGTCGGCGGCGCGCACCTGGGCGTTGGCCCCCTGGATGGAGAAGGAGCTTCCCCGCGCGGCTTCCGAAGAAGACTGGTAGGTGGCCTGCGCCGACTGGAAGGCGGCCTCGGCGGCGTCCAACTGGGCCTTGCTGGCGATTTGCTGCTGGAACAGGCGGCGCGCGCGTTCGAGATCGGACTTGGCCTTGTCGAGGCTGGCCTTGGCCGCGGCCAAGTTGGCTTCGGCGGCGGTGCGCTGGGCTTCGGCCACGTGCGCGCCGGCCCCCGCGACGCCGCCTTTGGCGGAGGCTTCGGCGGCCAAGAGATCCGCTTCCGCCTGCCGCAACTTGATGGCGAGTTCGGCGTTGTCGATGGTGAACAAGGTGTCCCCCGGCTTCACCTCTTGCTCATCGGCCACGAAGATATGGGCCACGAAGCCGCCTACCTTGGGGCTTACGGGCAGGATATGGCCTTCCACCTGGGCATCGTCCGTGGTGGCGTGGGTGAGGTGGAAGCGCCAGGTGCGTATGCCGTAGAAAAGGCCTACGGCCAGGAACGCCAGCAGGATCACGTTGCGGACGGTGTTCTTCTTTTTCGGGGCCTTGCCGCGGGCGGCGGTCTCCCCATCCAATACTTCGGTTTCCCGGCGCGTCGTCATAAATCCCCCAAGCGATGGGCGGCCCGCAGGTATTCCAAGCGGGCGCGGTTGTATCCGTAGGCGGCGTCGATATATGCCTGATGCGCCAAGCTCACGCTGGCCTGGGCGCTGATGACTTCGAGGTTCCCCGAGGCTCCGCTCTTGAACTTCTCGCGGGCCAGGCGTTCTTCCTCTTCGGCCAGCGCGGCGCGTTCGCGGGCGAAGCCGGCCTCGGCGCGCAAGCTGCGCATGGCGGAGGATGCGGAGCGCAAACCTTGTTCGGCGGCATCGCGGATGTCGCGGGAGGCCAGGGCGGCTTGCTTGGCGTTCTCGGACTGGGCGGCCAGGCGCGCGCGTCGGCTGCCCCCGTCCCACAAGTTCCAATTGAGGGTCAACGCGATGTTCTCCGTCCATTCGGAACGATCATCGAGACGGGGACCGCTGAGGCCGTAGTCCCCCGATAATTCCACGGTGGGTAAAACCTCGGCGCGTAAGGCGGAAACCTGATCGCGCGCGGCGCGTTCACGCGCGTCGGCGGCGGCCACTTCGGGCATGGCCCCGGCGGCGGAAGCCGTAGGCGGCTCGGGCAGACCCAGGGTATCGCCCAGGACCGGCATCGCATCCAGGGAAGCGCCCACGGCCCTCAGCAATACGTAACGCGCGCGTTCCTCCTCGCCCTCGGCGGCGGCCACGCCGCTGTTGGCATTGGACACCTGGCCCTCGGCCCGCAGGGTCTCGAGGCGCGTGGCCGCGCCCGCCTGTTGTTGGGCGCGGCTGAGTTCGGCCAATTGGGTCGCCAGGGAGGCTTCGGCATGCCGGCTGGCGACCAAGGCGCGCGCCCGCTCCAGCGCCAAGTAGGCTTCGGCCGCGCCCAGTTCGGCCCCTTCGGCGGCGGCTTCGGCTTCGTAGCCCCCGCCTTCGGCCTCGCCGCGGGCGGCCGCGTAACGTTTCCAGTTCGCGACATCGATCAGGGACAGGCGTCCGTTCACGCGCGCGTCCTGGACGTTGAAGGGTCCCACCAGCTGGGGAAAGGCCGGGGCCCCGCTACCGGAGGGAAAGGAAAGCCCCATGGCGGGGAGATCGAAGGAGCGCCTGGCTTCGAAAGCGGAGGCGCCGAAATGCGGCAGCAAAGCGGCGCGCGATTCGTTGACCCGGCTCCGGGCCTCGGCGGAACGGGAGCGGGCCGCTTGCGCGGCGTATCCCGAAGACTGCGCGGCCTCCATGGCCTGGCGTAAGGTTAAGCGCAAGGTATCGGGCCCGGACTGCGGGCCCGCCTGGACGGTAAGGCAGGGAACGAGTAGGAAAGCGGCGATCATGCTATTCTCCGGCGGACGGCGCTACGGGAAGGACGGGAAGCGGGAGCATGGCCATGCGCTTTGGCGCGTTCGGCGCGCGAAGAACGGATCCCGGCCAGGAGGGTATCCACACCGGCCGCGTAGATGCGCTCCAAGGGGAAGGCGTCCAGCTTGCCGATGCCCATATGGACCTGCAGGAAGGCCTGGTTCGTCAGGCCCGAAAGCAGGAAGCGCGCCAAGGCTTCGGCATCCGCCTCGGCGCGGAACTCCCCCGAGGCCTGGCCCTCGGCCAGGATGCCGGCGACCAGCTTCCATCCGCGCAGCAAGCCGTTGCGGATCCAGACGCGATAGAGTTCGGGCGCTTCGTCCGCGATCTCGCCATGCATGAGCCTGTGCAAGCGTCCCCAATCTTCCGTGAGGGTCTTGGCCCACAAGTGTTCCAGGAAAAGACGCAATTTATCCTCCGCGGATCCACGGAAATCCCGGAGCTGGGCTTCGAAGCCGGCTTTGTTGGCTTCCTGGCGATGTTCGATCGCTTTGCGGAGCAGGTCTTCCTTGTTTTGGAAATAAGTGTAAACGGTTCCTTTGGAAACCCCGGCGGCCTCGGCGATGGTTTCCAAGCGGGTGGCATGGAAACCGTGATGGGCGAAGGCGTCCAGGGCGGCCTCCAGCAAGGCGCTGGGGCGTTCGTCGGCCTTGCGTTCCCAGCGAGGGGAACGCGGGCGGGTCGCGCGGGAGGCGGCGGTCGCGGAAGGCCGGCGTTTCTTGGGGGTGGACATAATTGACTCTAGAGTAAATTACTCCTCGGTCAATTAATCCGTCAAGGCCGGAAAGGGCGGGGCCGGCCCCTTACCGGGCGGATCGGCTTATTCGCGCTGATTCCGCCTTACCGGCGGCTTCCGGTGCGGTCCTTACCTATTCGTAACGGAGGGCGTCGATGGGATTCAGCCTGGCGGCCTTGCGCGCCGGATACCACCCGAAGAAGATGCCAGTGGCGCCGCTGAAGGCGAAGGCGACCGCAACGGAGGAGGGCGAGATGCGCACCGCCCAGCCTTGCACCGAGGACAGGAAGGCGGAAGCCCCCATGCCCACGCCTATGCCCAGCAATCCCCCGCATAGGCTGATGGCCAGCGCTTCCACCAGGAATTGTAGCAGGATGTCGCGACCGCGCGCGCCTACCGCCAGGCGGATGCCGATCTCGCGGGTGCGCTCGGTGACCGAGACTAACATGATGTTCATGATGCCGATGCCTCCCACCAGCAGCGAAATGCCGGCGATGCTGGACAAGAGCAAGGTCATGGTCTGCGACATGCTGCCCGCCGCCTGGGCGATTTCGGTTTGGGTGCGGATCTGGTAGCTGGGTTCTTCCCCCGGGGGAACGCGGAAGCGGCGGCGCAGCACCTCGTCGATCTGCCGGGTGGCTTCGGGCATGAGGTCTTCGCTGGCGGCGGAAGCGATCAAGGTCATGGCATACTGGGCGCCCTGGACTTTCTTGAGCACCGTCTCGTACGGGGCGATCAGGATGTCGTCCTGGTCCTGCCCGAATGAGCCTTGGCCTTTGGCCTCCAACAAGCCGACGATCTTAAAGGGCAAATTCTTCACGCGGATGGTCTGGCCTACCGGATCGACCCCTTCGCCGAAGAGGTTCTTGGCTACGGTCTGGCCGATCAGGGCCACCTTGTTCCCGGAACGTTCGTCGCTCTGCGAGTAGGGTGCCCCCGACACCAGGGCCCAATTGCGGATGTCCAGGTATTCGGGATACGCGCCGTATGCGCTGGTCCGCCAGTTCTGGCTGCCGTACTTCACCTGGACACTCGAGCGCACCGTGGGGGTGATGAACTTGACAGCGGGAGCATCCTTACGGATGGCTTCTACATCGTCCCCGGTGAAGCGGCTCGAGGTCGAGGCGTCCTGGCGCACGTTTCCGGGGCCGCCGCCGCCGCCGAACACGTTGATGACATTGGTGCCCAGGCTGGCGATGGACGATTCGACCATGGACTTCGCCCCTTGGCCGACCGCCATCATGGTTATCACCGAACCTACGCCGATGATGATGCCCAGCATGGTCAGGAAGGACCTCAGCTTGTTGCGCATCATCGACCGCAGCGCGATCAGCATCAAGGCCGAAAACCGCATCAGGCGATCCCTTCCGCGGGTTTCAGTTTGGCGAGTTCGGCGCGGGCGTCCATCGGGGAGGGATTGGCCTCATCGCGGATGATGAGACCATCGCGGAATACGATGAGCCGGCCCGCGAAGGCGGCGATGTCGGGCTCATGGGTCACCAGCACCACGGTGATCCCTTTGGAATTCAGCCCTTGGAAAAGGGCCATGATTTCGGTGCTCGAGCGCGTATCGAGGTTGCCGGTGGGCTCGTCGGCGAGGATGACGACGGGGTCGTTGACCATGGCCCGGGCGATGGCTACGCGTTGCTGCTGGCCGCCGGAAAGCTGGTTCGGATGATGATGGACGCGCTTCCCCAAGCCCACCGCCTCCAGGGAGGCCTGCGCTTTCGAACGCATGGTTTGCGGGGAGATTTCGCTTCGGTAGAGCAGGGGCAGTTCCACGTTCTCCAAGGCCGAGGTGCGGCTAAGCAGATTGAAGGACTGGAAAACGAAGCCCAGCTTGCGATTGCGCACCAGGGACAATTCATCGGGCTTCAGCGCCTGGACCGGCCGGCCGTCCAAGTCGTAGCTGCCGGCCGTTGGCTGATCAAGGCAGCCGAGGATGTTCATGAAAGTGGATTTGCCCGAGCCGCTGGCCCCGCTGATGGCCACGAATTCGCCCCGATGGATTTGGGCATCGACGCCGCGCAAGGCCGAAACCGTGACTTCCCCCATGCGGTAGGTTTTGGTCAGGCCGCGCACCGCGATGATGGGGCCGTCCGCGGCAACGGGGCTCAATGCGGGCGTCCTCCGCCCCCGCCGCCCATGCGGGGCATGCCGAATGGCGAGCTCTGGGCCGCCGCCGATCCTTTAGGGGATTCGGTGCCGATGATGACCTCGGCCCCCGGCTCCAAGGGTCCGTCGACTTCGGTGTGGGATCCGTCGCTGAGGCCCGTTTTCACGTCCACCGCTTTGGGCTTCCCCGCTTCCAAGACATACACGCGTCCGAGCCCACGATTCCGCTTGCCGGACCAGGGTCCGCCGCCTTTGCCTCCATGGCCGTCCGAGCTGTCCGAACCGGCCCGGTTCCGGCGCATATGGGCGCTGCCCGCCGAGTCGGCCGGGCTTGCGGCGGCGCCGGGCGCCGAGGAAGCCGTATTGGCGCCGCCGTTCGAATCCGTCTCCGTCTTCTTCCATTCGCCTTTGGCCTTCCGCGGGGAAGCATCGGGCGGGGCGAAACGCAAGGCCGCGATGGGTACCTGGAGTACATCTTCCTTCCGGGCCACCGCGATGGACAGATTGGCCGTCATACCCGGCATCAAGCGCAGATTGGGATTCGGTACGCTGATCAGGACGTCATAGCTGACCACGTTCTGGTTGACGACGGGGTTCAAGCGGATCTGCGAGACTTCGCCCACGAAGTTGGTGTCCGGGTAGGCGTCCACGGTGAAGCTGGCGCTTTGCCCCATGCGCACCTTTCCGATATCGGCTTCGTCCACCGAGGCTTGCACCTGCATCTGGCGCAGGTCGTTGGCGATAGTGAATAGGGTGGGGGTGTTGAAGCTGGCGGCCACGGTTTGCCCGACATCTACGGCGCGCGACAACACGGTGCCGTCGATGGGCGAAACGATGGTGGCGTAACGGAGGTTGATGCGGGCGCGATCGACCTGGGCCTTGGCCGAGGCGAGATTGGCGTTCGCAACGCGCGCGTCCGCCACCGCCTGATCGAGCTCGGACTGGGAGATGAGATCGCGATCGAACAAGGCTTGGGAGCGCTTACGCGTGTCCTCCGCTTGGCGCGCCTGGGCCGCGCTCTTTTCCATGTTGGATAGCGCATCGGAGAGGGAAGCGCGCAACAAGGTGGTGTCGATGCGGGCGATGACCTGGCCCTTTTTCACCTGCGAGTTGAAATCGGCGTAGATGGCCGAGACGGTTCCGGAAACCTGGGTGCCTACCTGCACCGTGAGCACCGCCTGCAAGGTTCCGGTGGCGGTGATCGCGACTTGCAAGGGACCGCGCTCGACGGTCGCGGTGCGCCATTTCACTTCCGGGGCCCCGCGGCCCTTGAACCAGTAGACCCCGCCGGCGATCAATGCCGCTGCCGCGGCGCCCCACAGGGCCTTCGGTAACCAACCTGCCATGTTCACTTCCTACCGTCTGCCGTTCATCATTTGCGGTCTCCCGCCCCGGCCGGTTGGCCGGCCGCGGACACCAGGCTCCCGGCCAGCCGCCGCAAAGCCGTCTCGGCCTGCTTGGCGCTTTGCCGCGCGGTGATCAGCCGGCCCTGGGCGTCGAGCAGGCGAGTTTGCGCGTCCCGGAATTCCAGCGGGGAGGATGCGCCCAGGCGGTAGCGCGCCTGCGCGGCCTCGGCCTGGAGCTTCGCCACCTGGAGGTTCCGGGTTTCCAATCCGATGCGCGTCATGGCCAAAGCGTACTGCCGCCTCGCGACCTCGAAGTCCGCGGCCGCCTGGGATTCGGCATGGGCCGCGCGGGTCGCGCCCGAGCGCACATCGAGACGGGCTTGCCTTACCGCCGTGGGGGTGGAAAGCCGATCGAAGAGCGGCAGGGAAAGATTCACTCCATAAGTGGCGCCTTCCCGGCCGGTGCCCCCGGGCGCGTTCAGGACCGAGGACGAATTAAGCGCATCGGGCGTGGTAGAGTAGTTGAGACCGGCCGACAGGGTGGGGAACCAACGCCCTTGAGCCTGGGACAAGCCGGCTTGGGCGGCGCTCTGCTGCGCGCGCGCATAGGCGACGGAGGCATTGCGATCCGGAAGGCCCTTCTGCCAATCCTCCAAAGGCAAGCCGGGATCGAGAGGAATGGAATCGGCGACCTCGAAGTTCATGGCGGGATCGCGGGCCAGTTCCTGGTTGAGGCGCACCTTGGCGCTTTGCAAGGCCAAGGTCCGATCCAGCCAGGTGGACGAATCCTGGTTCAGATCGGAAAGGGATTGCAACTGCTCGAGTTTCGATCCCGAACCCACCTCCAGTTTGGCCTGCGCCAAGCGCGCCCGGTCCGACGAAGCCGCCAGCTGTTGCTCGATGGCCTGCAATTGCTGCTTCAATTGCACCACGTCGTAATAGGAGACGATCACGGTTTCGAGCAGGTTTTCCAGGTCGAGACGTTCCTGTAAGGTCGCGGCCTGTTCCTGGGCCTTGAGCCGGCGGTAGCCGTTCACGTTTTGGAGCCCGTCGAAAAGGATCCATGTCGCCGAGGCCCCGAGGGTGGTCGTGGGGGAACCGCCCGACACCTTTCCGCTCAGGGAAGCGTTGGCATCGGCCGAGGGCAGGAACTGCCCCACGCCGCCTTCGCGCGCGACCGTGGCGGCCTCGCGTTGATCGCGCGAAACGGAAAGGCCGAAGTTGCGTTCCACCGCTTGGCGGATGGCTTGGTCCAACCCCAAGATATCATCGGCGCGGGTCGGGTAGCAAAGGCATGCGGCCAAGAGGGCGGCGAGGAAGATGCTGCGTGGGCTCATGAAGCCGAGAAGATACTCGCGGGGGGTGTGTAGAACAAAGGATCTCATCGGATTTTAATTGGACAACCCGATGACGATTGGGGTTCCCTTTAGAGCCTCTAACATAATGGTTGCTCGGCTGCGGCCGGCTGCGCGGCCCGGGGCCTGCGTCGGACTCAGTCGCGATATTCTCCGAATATCGCTCCTTCGTCCTCCTTGGCCGCGGGTCGCTCGCTCGGCCTCGCTGCTTCGCCCCCATTATGTTAGAGGCTCTTAGTTCAGGGCTTTCGGTTTGATTTCGATATAGATGGGTTGCTTGTCGCCGGCGCGGCGTTGCGGCGTCGGCGCCGCCGCGGTTAGGGGAGCAGGCGTTTCGGCGGGCGCCCGCACGTTCGAATCCCAGCCTTCGCCATGCGTTGGCAGCACGAATGCGTAAGGGAAATCCCGGACTTGTGTCCCGTACGTTTCCCGCATTTCACCGGGCCGTACGATTCGCGAGCGCATGCCGTCCAAACTAAACAAATGCCGGCCGCCCTGCAATCGCCGTAGTTACTCGCCTCCGCCTCCGTTACAGCCTTCCGGGTTCTCGTCCTCCGCCCGTAAAGTCTCGAATTCCGGCTCTTGGGCCTTGGGGACGAAGATCATGGAATCGGACTTGCCGTTGGCCCGGGGCCGGATCCACAGCAGAATGCGGTCTTGGAAGGGCGCCTCCGGGAAGGCCTGCAAAAGGCTGTCGCTGACCGGTACGATGCGGACGTCGCCGGCTTCGGGAGTAAGCCGCAGGTACCAAGCGCTATCCTTGCGGTCGCGCGCGATGGCCTTGACCGTGAAAGAGTCCAAGCTATCGCAATACTCGCAGATGACGCCGGGAGGGTTTTCCGGCGCGGTGCGGATGGCGATCTCGCTATTGGCCGCGTAGCACGGCACGTAAAGCACCCATCCCTGGCCTTCGACCAGGGTGACTTTGGACCAATGTTCGGGCAGGCTCCGGAGCCAGACGCGTATTTGCGGAGTGGTGGTCACCACCTCGGTACCTTCGCCGGATCGCGTCCGCCGTTCCCGGAGGCCCAACAGGAACACCGACAGCCACATCAGCAGGGCGCCGCCGAACACCACGAATACCACCCATTTGCCGGAGACGCCGGATTGCTTAGGAGGATCGGGAAGGGGTTCGGCCATGGCGTGCCAAGGTAGAAAAACGAGAATCTATATTTCGGCCACAACCTAAGCCTAGGATGAGAACGTGAGCTCATTGACCCAAAGCCCCGCCTGGAAGGCCTTGCAAAACCATCACCGCAGCGCCGCTTCCCTGAAGATGAAGGATCTCTTCGCCGGCGATCCCGGACGCGCGGCGAAGTTCAGCCTGGAAGCGTGCGGGCTTTATCTCGATTACAGCAAGAACCTGATTACGGAGGAAACCCTATCCCTCCTGCGCGCGCTGGCGAAAGAGGCCGCGATCGATCAGGCCAAAGAGGATTTGTTCGCCGGCAAGAAGATCAATACCACCGAGAACCGTGCCGTGCTGCACACGGCCCTGCGCAACCTCGGCAACGCCCCGGTCCTGGTCGACGGGCAGGATGTCATGCCCAAGGTACGGGCGGTGTTGGACAAGATGCGGGATTTCAGCGAGCAGATCCGGACCGGCGCCTGGAAGGGCTTTTCGGGCAAACCCATCAAGCACGTGGTGAACATCGGCATCGGCGGATCGGATCTGGGGCCGGTGATGGTGACCGAGGCCCTCAAGCCGTATTCACGCGATGCTTCCGGGAAGGAAGTGGTGCGCGCCCACTTCGTCTCCAACGTGGACGCCACCCATCTCGCCGAGATCCTGCGCGAAGTGGAATTGGACCAGACCCTATTCATCGTGGCTTCCAAGACCTTCACCACCCAGGAAACCATGACCAACGCCATGAGCGCGCGCGCGGCCCTGCTCATGGCTTGCGGCGGAGATATGTCGGCCGTAGCCAAGCATTTCGTCGCGCTCTCCACCAATCTCAAGGACGTGGCCGCCTTCGGCATCGATCCCAAGAACGCCTTCGAATTCTGGGATTGGGTGGGAGGCCGCTATTCCTGCTGGTCGGCCATCGGGCTTTCCATCGCCCTCTCCGTCGGCTTCGGCCATTTCAAGGACTTCCTCTCCGGCGGCTACGACATGGATCGCCATTTCCGCGAAACCCCCGCCGAGCGTAACCTCCCGGTTACCCTGGCCCTCCTGGGCGTCTGGTACGGGGATTTCTTCGGGGCGCAGACCCACGCCATCCTGCCTTACGACCAATACCTGCATCGCCTCCCGGCCTACTTGCAGCAAGCCGATATGGAGTCCAACGGGAAGTCGGTACGGAAGGACGGCGAGCGGGTCGATTACCAGACCGGGCCCATCATCTGGGGCGAACCCGGCACCAACGGCCAGCATTCCTTCTACCAGCTCATCCACCAGGGGACCAAGGTGATCCCGGCCGACTTCATAGCGCCGGCGCAATCCCACAATCCCATCGGCGATCATCACCGCATCCTCTTGTCCAATTTCTTCGCCCAGACCGAAGCCCTCATGGTCGGCAAGACCTTCGACGAGGCGCTGGCCGAGCTGAAGACCGGTGGGATGCCGGATGCCGATGCCAAGCGCGTGGCGCCGCATAAGGTCTTCGAGGGGAACAAGCCCACCAATTCCATCCTCTTCCAAAAGCTCACGCCGCACTTGCTGGGATCCCTGGTCGCCCTGTACGAACACAAGATTTTCGTGCAAGGCATCATCTGGGGGATCAACAGCTATGATCAGATGGGCGTGGAGCTGGGCAAGCAATTGGCCAAGAAGATCCTGCCCGAACTGGAGGCGGGGGAAAAGGATGCCAACGTGGCGCTGAAGCACGATGGGTCGACCAACACCTTGATCCGGAAGTATCTGAAAGAACGGGTTTGAAAGCGGCTCGCCTCGTCCCCGTGTTGGGGCTTCTCGTTTCGGATTGCACGACCACGCGCTATGTGCGGCCATCCGAGGAATTCGCCTACCGGGGCCGGGCGCAATTGATCGTAAGCGATGCGGATGGGGACGCGCGGGCGGTGGAGGTGGAGGCCGTGCGCGCCCATGGCGATACGGTGCTCGCATCGGACGGCGATTCCCTGATGGATCTGCGCTTCCGCTCCGCGGACGTGCGACGGTTGGTGGTGCGCAACGCCAAAAGAGGCGCGTGGCAAGGCATGGGCCTGGGCCTGGCGGCGGGAACCGCCGTCGGGTTCGTTTGGGGAAGCATTTTGGAAAGCGAAGTACCGGATGAGGTCTGCGAAGGGGATCCGTCCGGCCCATCCGCCAATTGCAGGAAAACCGGTCCCAAGGAGATTTTCCTCTACGGCGGAACCCTGCTGGGAAGCCTGGGCGGTATGGCTGCGGGAGGGTTGGCCGGAGCTTGGTTGGCCGCGAAAACCGAATTCGTTTTCAAGGATACGCTCGTCGCGGAGAGAACCGCTCCTACCCTCCAAGGTCGTTCCGGCGGTCGTTGAAGGGCATGCCCTCCGCGTCGATCCCTCAGGGATTGGCCGCCGCTTCCGCCTCCGATTCCGCCCCATCGTTCCCCGAGCCCATCTCCGATCCGCCCAAGGCCGAGCGCATCGCTTCTTGGAAACGGTTCCAGACGTAATCGCTTTGCGCGCGCGGCACCGCGCCGATGCGCTTCCATTCGCGTTCCAGCTGCTCGCCGCGCCGCGCAGAGGCGGGCCCGGGATTACGGGCCAGCTCTTCGGCCTCGGCGATCAATTCGAGCTTCCGCTCCAGGTTGGCTTGCGGGTCTTCCGGGCGCAGGCCCAGGGCCGCGCGGCGCTCTTCGAAGAAGCCGTCGCAGGCCGCATGGAAGCGCTCCCAGATGGAGTCGCTCAGCTCCCGTGGCACCGGCCCGAGTTTTTTCCATTCCCTTTGCAGGGCCTTGATGGTCTCGGTGGCGGCGTTCCAATCGACGGCCCCGCCCGGCGCCTTGAAGCGGGCGAGATCGACGGGCAGGCTCTTGGCCTCCCAGGCCGCGCGGGCTTCGGCTTCTTCGGGGGACAATGGGCGCGAGACCCAGCTCTCGGCCAGGAAGCAGAGTTCGATCTTCCGCTTGAGATTGCTTTCGCGCTCTTGATCGCGCTTGGCGGAATTTTCCTTGAGGCGATCGAAGAATCCGTCGCAGGCGGAACGGAAGCGTTTCCACAAATCGCGGTCGGCCTCGCGCGAGGCGGGGCCGGTGGCCTTCCAGCGCTCTTGCAGCGATTTGATCTTATCGATGGTGGCCTTCCATTCGGTCGATCCGATCAGGGATTCGGCCTCCAGGCAGATGTCTTCCTTCATCTTGCCGTTCTCATCGCGTTGCGCGCGCTCCTCGCCGACGCGGGCCTTGCGTCCTTCGAAATACGCGTCGATGGGTTTGCGGAAGCGCTCCCAGAGCGCCTCGTCGGTTTCGCGGGTACCGGCCGGCCCGGTTTCCTTCCATTGGCTTTGCGCCTGCTTGATGGCGTCGAAGCGCGCCTGGTCGTCCGGCAGGTCGCCGAGGCCTTCCATTCCCTTGATGAGATCTTCCTTCTTGGCCAGGTTCAAGGGCTTTTCGGTATCCAGCTTTTCCATGAACGCGCGCCGGGCGGTGAAGAATCGTTCGCAGGCCCCGTGGAAGCGTCCCCAGACGGCTTCGGCCTGATCGCGCGGGACCGGTCCGATGGCCTTCCATTTCTCCTGGGCTTCCTTGATCTTGGCACCGGCGGCCTTCCACTCGGTGGAATCCGCCAGGGATTCGGCCAGGGCGGCCAGTTCCTGCTTGCGCGCCAGGTTGTCCTGGTTCTGCTTATCCTTGCGCTCGAAGAAGGCGCCGCAAGCCGCGCGGAACCGGGTCCAGATCGCTTCCGACTGGGCTTTGGGCACGGCCCCCAATGCCTTCCAAGCGCTCTGCGTTTCTTTCACGGTTTCCATCGCGTCGCGCCAATCGATTTCGTCCGCCGCGTTCAAGGCCTCGATACGCGCGCACAATTCCTCTTTGGCTTTGAGATTGCCCTCGCGTTCTTCGTCCAGCTCGGCGAAATATTCCCGGCAACGCTCGTAAAGCTTATCGCAAGCATGATGGTAACGCTCCCATAAGGCTTCGGAACTATCCCAGGGCACCGGCCCCAGGGATTTCCATTCGGCCAGCAGTTCCTTGAATCGCGCCACCATCGCCTTGCGGTCCACGGCTTCGCCCGGATTGGCCTGCGGGGCATCCGCCGACGCGGCCAGGGATTCGAGCCGTTCGCATACCGAGGTCTTGGCGCGCAGATTGGACCAACGCAGCCAATCGGAGGCCTCGCGGAAGCGATCCAGGAATGCTTGATAGCGTCCCAGCGCCTCATCGGCCCCGGGACCATGCGGCACGGGATGGAGGGCGCGCCACTCGCCGTTCAGTTCCTTGAAGCGCTTCTCGGCCGCGGTCATGTCCGGGCTTTCCAGCAAGCCTTCCAGTTGGGGCAATAAGGACTGCATGCGGTCCAGGTTACTGGCGCGCAGCTGGTCCAGGGAGCCTTCGAGCGATCCCACGGCGGAATCGAAGCGGGCGCGGTATTCCTCGCGGCCCGGCCAACGTTCGGCGCCAGCCAGGGCCTTGTTCCATTCGCGGCGAAGTTCGCGGAAGCGTTCCGCGGCCTGCAGCGCCGGCACCTGGGCCAGCGCCTCGGCCTGCTCGCACAGGGCGCGCAAACGTCCGCCGTGTTCCTTGTCCTCGGAAGCGCGACGCGTCGCGGCTTCCCGTTCGCGGCTCCGCTTCTCCAGGCGATCCACGGCGCCCCGGAAGCGCTTTTGCAATTCGCCTTCGGCGGGTTCCGGGGAGGGCCCGGTGGCCAGGAAACGCTCGCGCAAAGCGCGGATTTGCGGCGCCAGGGGATTGGCTTCCGGTCCGTTCTCGCCCTCGGCGCCCGCGGGGGCCTGGGGTTCCACGGCCCAAAGCGCTTCCAGTTCGGCGCAGATGGTTTCCTTCACGGCCTGGTCGGCCAAGGCTTGGCGGTCCTTCTCCTGCTTCTCGTTCTTCTCGTGGCGCCAGCGGGCGTAACGCGCATGGAACCGGCTGGCCCCTTCGCGGAAGCGCGCCAGGCGCGCGGCATCGGGCCCGGCGCCTTGGGCGATTAGATCTTCCAAGGCGGCTTCCGTCTCGTCGACCCGGGCCTTGCCCTTCTCCCAATCGTAGTGGGCGGGCGTCTCATCGGCCGCGGCGGCGGCCTTCTCCATCGCGGATAATACCAAGCCGAGCTTGGCCCGGTTGACCGAAGCGGCATCGGGGCCTTTGGCGGCCTGCGCCGACTTGAGGCGTTCCTTGGCGGCGGTGCGCACGGCCTTGCTGACGGCGCCTTTGGCGAGGCTTTCCAATTGGCTTTCGCGGGCAACCTTATCGAGGGCGCGCAGGGCCAAGCCGTTATCCGACTCGGACAGGGCCACCGCATGATGGGCGCTGGCGTGGATCAATTTCGCGAAAGCGAGCTTGCGGATCTCGAGGGCGGAAGCGCCGGTCGCGATCGCTTCCAGGGCGCGCTGATCCTCGCCGACCTCGGCCAGCATTCCGCGTACGTCTTCCATCGATCGCGGATCATCCTGCGAAGTCTTGGCCGCGTCCACCGCGCGTTCCACCCAAGCCTTCTGGGCCCATTCCCGCACCGCGCGATCATTGGTCTTGTCCCGCAGCTTCTTGAGCAGGTCCATGGACTTCAGCTTGCGCGCTGCCAACATGCGGTTCCCGGCATCCGCGTCTTCATAGGCTAGGACGTAGAGTACTTCTTGTTGATCCTCTTCCAGGGCCCGGATCGCGGCGGCGCGCATGGCGGGATCGCTATGCTTCCATTGCGGTTTAAAGAAATCCAAGAATCCCATGAGCGCTCCTAACAATTGATGGGGAATGGGCGCGAGGGGCGTTGCGACCGCAAGGGGCGTGGACGCAGAGCCAGGGGCGCGATATCCCTAAGGGAATCTATTGTAAAAAAATCCGACCGTACCGCCAAAACAGGCGGGAATCGCGGATTGGGTTTTTAAGCAGGCCGGATTGGTTACCGATTCTTCCCTATTCTTCGAATCAGCTTATTCCGGCGTTGTGGGGGTGCGGGGAGCCGGCCGGGCGGGGAGGTTCTTCGCAGTTGTTAAGGCAATCGGCGTCCAGGCACTGGCCGACCTGCAGGGTTATATGGTCCATTTCGAAATCGCGGGTCAGGGAACGGGTGAGGCTCGCGACCGCGGCCTTCTGGGGTCCTTCGCCCCCGGCGACGTCCACGTGAGCGCTTAAATAGAGGTCCCGCCCGTTCATGGTCCAGACATGCAAATCATGCACTCCCCGGACTTCCGGGGCGGCCAGCATGGCGCGGCGCACCTCCTCGATGGCGATCCCCTCCGGCGTGCCCTCTACCAGGATATGCCCGCTGCGGCGCATGACGCCGATGCCGGCGAAGGCCATGGCGCCCGCGATAGCGAGGCTCAATACCGGATCGGCCCAGAGCCAGCCTTGGGCGAGGATGAGGATGGCGGCGGCCACGGCGGCCAGGGAAGCGGCCAGATCGCTGAGCACGTGCTTGAAGGCGCTTTCCTCGTTAAGCGTCTTTTCATGCCCGCCGCGATGCAGCCACCATGCGACCACGATATTGACGATGAGGCCCAGGGTTGCCACGATGAGCATGGATCGGGCCGCGACGGGCTGCGGATGAGCCAGCCGCGCGATGGCCTGCGCGGCGATCAGAACGGAGAGGAGCGCCAAGGTGAGACCGTTGCCGAAGGCGGCCAAGACCTCGAAGCGCTTGAAGCCGAAAGTCTTTTCGCGGGTGGCGCGCCGCGCCCCGAGGGAAACCGCCAGGGCGGAAAGCCCCAAGGCCACGGCATCCGAAAGCATATGCACGCCGTCGGAAAGCAAGGCGAGCGAATGGAAGAGGGAGCCGCAGGCGATTTCCACGCCCATGAAAGCGGTGATGATCCAGAAGCCGGTCAGCAATTTCCCGTAGGATGCATGTACCAGATGCAGGCCGGAACCTTCATGGTGGTGATCGTGATGATGGGGGTGATGGTGATGCGGCTGGGCCATATCCGTAATATACCCTATGGGCGGGACGGAAAACCGGATCGGAAGGGTCTTGAAACGGGAGCCGCGGGCCTCGGGGACGAAGGCCCGGCCTCAGCCATGCGGCGCATGCGACGAATCCGCAGGGGCCGCCCCGGAATCGCCTCCGTGCATGGAGGCAGACACCCCGACCAAGTACTGGGTTATGGCCCGCTGCTGATCGGGATTGAGTTTGGCGTTCTCCGACATGCGCTCCACCATTCCCGGCCAATCCTGGGGATCGAGGAAGGCGGGATCCTTGAGGGAATGGCAAGCTCCGCAACGCCCGATATAGAGGCTGCGGCCAACCTTGAGGGCCTCCAGCGTAGTAACTTGCCCGTTACGTCCCGCCAACTCCACTTCCTTGGCGGTGGGGTGGGGGATGCGCGAACTGCCGGCGCATCCCGCCAGCGAAAAAAGCGCGACGGCCACGGGGACGGCCGCGCGGAGCCGATCAGATATGGAAGGAGAAGAGCAACCTGGCATTGACCTTTTCGCCGTCATCGAGCACAAGTATAGAACCGCCCGATTCCTTGGACAAGGCCGGCAATTGCGGAAGGACGGAAAGCGTCACCCACCAGGACTGGGTCGCGTAGGAGACCACGGGGCCGGCGTACAGGGCCGAGAACCGGTAGGCCAGGTCTTCTGCTTCCGCCTTCGCGATGGCGTTGTGGTTGCGGAGTTCCAGGCCGGCCATGAATCCCGGCTTGATCTCGTAGGTCGCGCCCAGGGAAAGGTCGGGGGCGATCTCTTCCAATTCCATCCCGCCGTCGGCTTTGGCCGCGTACTCGAATTCGGTGATGGCGTTGGCGGCGAACAGCCAATTCCCCGCCTTCTTGTCAAGGAGGATTTTAGGTTCGATCTCCATCCCCGCGGTCCCGTAGGACAATTCCGCGTACAGCCCCAGGCCCACGGGATCGGCCACCGGATCCATCAACTTCCATTTCCATTCGTTGGAGATGCCCTGCCATTCGAAGGACGAGGACAAGGCGGTTCCGCCTTCGGTGACGTTGCTCCAGTTCAGGTAGAAAGAGGTCATCAGGCGTTCGGCCACGCCCACTTCGAATTCCAGGCGATGATCGAGGGCGGCGTAATAATCGTCGCGGCCGGCGCGCAAGGTGGTGGAGGTCTCGATCTCCTTGGCTCCGGGGGCCAGGACGCCGGTTTCGTAGACGAATCCGAAGTGGCGTTCGTTGGCCAGCGCGGGAATGGCCGCCAAGGTTATGCCGAGCAGGGCGGGAATGCGAAAGCGGGAATGCATGGGTTTCCTTTCAACGGGGATATTTCATCCTAGATATGCTGAACTAAGGATAATGCCGGTTGAGAATAAGATCAAGACTAAGTCTCAATCTTATTTTTGTCAAAAGGACAATACCCGCAAGCCGGTCCCCGGATCCAGGCCTGGCGCCAGGTCTTCGCGGGGGCGCCTGGGGCCGGCGGTCAGTCGGAGAAGGCTTCCCGGACGGGCGGCGGGGTTCCTTCCGTGAACTCCTGGACTTCCACCAGGTTTCCATCGGGATCTTCCATCCGGATCACCTTCATCCCCAAATGCGAAGGCATGGGGCCGGAGTAGGATATTCCCTTGCCCTTAATCGAAGCGATGAACTCGGCCAGGTTATCGACCACGAAACCTAGCCGGATCTTTCCGGGAAGGTGGATCGAAGTGTCCAGGTCCATCCCCGGCCAGCCGGGATCGAATACGTTGAGCCCCGCTTCGTGGTGGTTCAAATGCAGTCCCAGCGCCTCTTGATAGAAACGGCGGCTCTCCGGGATTTTCCCGCTGGGCAATTCGATTTCATGCAAGCGGATTTTCACAGCGGGTCCTTTCGTATGGGGTCGCGGGCCGGTTCGGACGGTAGTCCCGGGGTCGGAGCGTGATCAGGGTAGCGATTCCGCCACCCAAGCGGCGAGCCGCTGGACGGCCTTGGACAAGGCCTCGATGCGGCCCGGCAGCGGGCGCAAGGACTCTTCGTCCAGGTAGAGGGCGCGGTTCACTTCGATCATGACGCCGGGCACGGAAAAGGGCGCGGCGGAATAACGGCGTAGGACGTGGCCGCCGTCGAAGGGCGAATTGAGGGCGGGCGCCTCCAATCCGCTTGCGGCGATCACGTCGCGCAAGGATTCGGCCATATGATCGCGGATGCCGCGGGCCATAGGTCCCGGGCAGGAAAGCGGCCCAGCGGCGGGATCGCCGTCGGCATCGCCGAAATTCCCGATGCACAGGGCCGGCCGCGGGTCGCCTTCATCGGGGCCGATGGCCGGCCCGCGTGCGGTCATGGAATGGCCGTCGATGAAAAAGCGGATTGATCCCGAAGCCAGGACGCGCGCCAGGGCGGTATGGAAAGGATCGTAATACTGCGTCAGGCGGGCTTCGCGCTCTTCCGGGGTCACCACGTAACGGGTGGGGAAGAAGGGCCTCCGCTCGAAATCGGTGAGCTTGATGACTCCGTTCTCGCCGCCCTCGCTACGGGCCCGGTTGGGATCGGCCACGAAGCGCGAGGCCGCCGCGTTCACCGTCGCGGCCGCGTCGGGTACGTCGAAGATCAAGTCGGTGAAGGGATCGCCTTCTTTAAATAGGCGCCGCTCCAAGGCCGACCGTTCCTCGCCCGTGCGCAGCATGCGCGCCAGGAGCCAGTGGGGAACGTGCGCGGAGGAATGCGGAGTGGAGATGAGGATGGGCAGCATGATCGCTCTCTCTTATGCGTCTAATGCGAATCGGCCCAAGCGCGGAGCAAAGGCGCGAAGTATTTTTGCGGATCCCCGTTGCGGGGCTCGAAATTGTTGGCGGCGATGGCGAACACCAGCCATTTCCCCGACTTTCCGCGCAGGAATCCGGCCAAGGCGCTCACGCCCTCCAGGGTTCCCGTCTTCGCGTACAGCCGGCCTTCCCAACCCGGCCCGAAACGATCCAGCTTCCCTTCCGATCCCGGCGCGCCCAGCAAGGTGGCCTGGAATTGGGGAAGCTTCGCATCCCTATAGGCGTATGCCAACAGGCGCGCCGTCATGGCGGGGGCGATCCAATCGTAGCGGGACAAGCCGTTGCCGTCCTTGAGATGGATCAGCTTGCGATCGAAGCCATGGCCGTCCAGCCACCCGTAAACCGCCTCCAGGCCCCCGCGCCAATCCGCCGCGTGCCCGGTCCCCTTGCCGATCAGGGCCAAGGTCTGCGCCGCCCAGTTGTTGTCGCTGCGTTGATTCACGATGCGCAACAGTTCCCGCAAGGGAGGGGAAACCACGCTGGTCCCCGCGATGGCCTGGGCCCCGGCGACGGGGGCATGATTGGGCAAGGCCAAGGGATCGCCGCATGCCGAGCCTTTGCCCGTCACTTCGATCCCCTTCGCGATCAGGAAGTCCTGGAACTCGCGGGCGCAGGTCCAGGCCGGATTGGGAAGGCTGCCTTTGAGGGCGAAGGCCATGCGCCCGGCCGGATAGCTGCCGCGCAAGGTCCTGACCGGGCTCGGGAATCCGCCCAGGAAATAGGCCGAATCGCGCGAGTCGGCCGGGCCGGTGACCAGGCGGTTGTCGAAGCGCGCGATGCCCGTATGCGCGGGAAGCGTGCTCCGCAAGGCTACGGGCTTTCCCGGGACCGAGGCGCCCGAGAACTCGGCGGTGAAAAGGTTGTCGTTGAAGCATAGGCCCGAAACGATGCCCGCGTAATAGTTGCCCGCGTCTTCCCACAGCTCCGCGGGATGCGGCCCCTCTTCTTCCAGGAACGACCCGTCCCCGACCACGCAGCCGTCCACGCGTTTGACGCCTTCGCGCTTGAGGGCTTCGGCCCAAGCGCCGAACACCGCGGCCGCCGTCCGTTCGGGGCCGCCTTGCGCCCCGGCGAAGGAAGGATCGCCGCCGCCCTTGATCAGCAGATCGCCTTTCAACGTCCCGTCCGCGATCACCCCTGTGCGCTGTAGCTCGGTAGCGTAAGTGCGATCAGCGCCTAGCAGTTCCAGGGCGATCCAGGTCGTGAACAGTTTCTGCGTGGAACCCGGGGTGAAGTTGCGATAGCAATCGCGGCAGGCCAGCAGCTCGCCTTCCGGTGCGGCCGGGTCGGCCAGTACGTAGCCTAGCTGCGCTTCCTTGGGGAAATAAAATCCGCCGGCCCGGGAAGGCGCTGCCTTGGGGGCGGGTACCGCCGCGGCCGCGGGCACGCCGACCGGAGAGCGGGGGATGGAAGCCGATTTCGCCTCGGCCCGGATCCAGGAACCGGCCAGGGTAACGCCCAGAGCGAAAGCGATCAGCCTATGCGCGCCCGTCCCGATCATCGCACTTAAGTGTCGTAAAATCCCGGGCAATTGCCCAGCTCCATGGTGAGCCGGGGCGTCCCGGGATGGCGCGGCGGATCGGCGGCGTGGGATCCGTTCCTTACAAGACCGTCGCGAGATGGGCGACCACCTTCGGCCAGCCGGCGCCCATTCCCTCGAAGGCCATGCGCCCCATGGGGGAGTCCATATCGAAGCCTTCATGGATCAACTTAAGGCGGGTGCCCGCGCCTTCCGCCGCGAGGCGCCAGGTGATAAAGGTATTCAGGGTGCCGATCCCGAACTTGTATTTCAACAGCCGATCCGGTTCTACCTGGACCACCTCGCAGGGCTGCTTGCCCCATTGGCCCATGTCCAGATCGAAACGATGGCCCACCACGGGACGCACGTCCCCGGCGGCCCACCAACGGGCATGCAGGGCCGGATCGGTCAGCGCCTTCCATACGGACGCGGGCGGATGGGAAAACAGATGTTCGACTTCGATGATCGCGGGCTTGTTCATTTCTTCGCCTCCATGTCCAGCAGCGTCTCCAGCGCGGACATCCTTTGTTTCCAATACTTGTGGAAGGCCTCCATCCAGGCGTCGATCTCGTGCAACGGTCGGGGATCCAGATGGTAATACCGCTCCCGTCCCCGGGGCTCTTCGCGGATCAGGCGCGCCTTGCGCAGCACCTGCAAATGCTCCGAGACGGCCGGGCGCCCGATGGCGAATCCCTTGGCCAAGCCGGAAACGGCCTGCGGACCGCGCCGTAGGCGCATGAGGATTTCGCGGCGAACCGGGTTCGCGAGGGCGGAGAAGACGTCGACTTCGGCCATAAGGGAATAATACATCGGAAATATCCGACGCGTCAACTATTTCCGACGCATTGAAAGGGGCGGTTTGTCGGCGCTTAATTGTTGAGGATGAGGACGGCGAGCAAGAGGCCTAGGGCGAAGAGGGCGCCGAAAGCGGCGAAGAAGTCCGGGCGGCCCTGACCGCGTTCCTCGCCCCGGTCCTTTTCCTTGCGGCCGACCCAAGCCGTCTTGGATCCCGGCAAGGAATCGCGCGGGACGTTCCGGACCGTGGCCACGCTGTCCTTGGGGAATTTCCGGAAGGAATAATCCAGCATCACCGCGAAAAGGGTATCGTCCTCTTCCTGCAGCTTCCGGATCTCGAATTCCGATCCGCCCTTGGTATCGATGACCAGGGCCCGCTTCAGGTCCGGCGCGGACAGGTCCCCGTATTCGCCGGAAAGCGGTAGGGGCGGGCGGTGCGAAGCGCAACCCGAAAGGACCACCGCCGCCGCGAGCAAGGCGGAACCCATCCAAAGGCGAAGCGAAGTTTCCACGTGCATGATCCCCGGGCAAAAGGGCCGTATCCCCAAAGATACCTGATTCGAGGGGCCAAGTCAGCTTGCAAATGCCCGATTCACCGACCAGGGCGCGTTCCGCTTGGAATCCCGAGGTCGCGACGCGTTCCGCATTTCATGTTCTCACGCAAATCGTTTTCGCGATCCGATCATGGATGGCCCTTCGTTTCGGGCTGAACAAGGCCGTGAGGATTTCGGCCCAGGACCAGAGGCCGTCGACGGCTCCGGAATAATCCCTGGGGATGGAATTGGAATGCCAGTAGTAGAGCAGTTCCCCGGCGGTGATGAAAAGGACCCCCAAGGGTACCATGTCCCGAAGCACCGCTTGGAGAAGGCTTATCCGGCCTTCGCTCGCGTAGTCCACGACCTTGACGCCCGTGGCCATTTTCCCGAAGGTCGCCCCGAAGCGCCAGTGGAAGACGTTGGGCGTACTTTTCCTGGTCGATGGAAAGCGCGATCGACTTCAGGTTCTCGCTGCTATATCCGGCTATCCTGTTCGCGTATTCTTCGATGGATTCTTCCATTCCTATTTCCCCTCTTTCCCCGGCTCAAGGCGCCGCGAACGGATCCACCGAGTCCGCCAGGGCGGCGACCCTCTCCTTGTCGGCGGCGCGGTTCTTCTCGCGCGCCATACGCCGGGCTTCGCGCATCCCGCCCAGGTAATAACGCTGGAAGAAAAAGGCGCCGATGATGCCGAAGTCCACGGCCGCGGTGGCGCGCGCCTTGCGATTGGCCCCCGTAAAGACGCGGTATCCGCTCCAGGCCGACAACGACCCGAAGGCGAGGCTGGTGAGGAGATGGCTCAGGGCCGCCTTGGGTTCGCCCACGTAAAGCAGGCCCGCCCCCGGGAGGAAGGATAGGCGCCAGGCCAGGCCCGGATCGAAGCGGCCCGGGGGTAACCTATAGGTTACGGGGGCGGGCCGGGCGTAGGGCGTGAGGGATAGCCCGCCCCAAGCCGCCGGCGCGTATGCCGCCACCGCGGCCGAATCCGCGCCGCCGCGGGATATCCCATGGTCGAAGGCGGCGAAGGCGCCGCCGAAATCACCGCGGGCCAGGGCCGAGGCGATCTCCCCGCGGGCGGCGGCCGGGGAAGCCTCGCAGAATTCCTGCGCCATGTCGAATCCATGCCGGCCGGCGTCCTCGCGATCGGATTCCCAATCCAGGCAGGCGCGACGGAAGGCGTAAGCGCAATGCGACAAAGCGGCTTCGGACAAGGCGCGTTCCAGCCCAATCCGCTGGGCAAGATATTCCGGATCGGTCAGGAGGGAGGAACCGCGCGCGCCGCAATGGGGGCTTCCCTCTTCGCCCCACCCGGCAGAGAGAAGCGTCGCGGAGATCAGGAACGCCAGCCTCCATGCGGGCCGCGTGGCGAATCCCGATTTCAGGGGAACCATCGCTGGTGGAGCGCCATCACGAAGGCCAGCCGGCGGCCCTGATTGGCGACCTGCGCGGCCCGCGCCGCGCCATAGACGTTGGAAGCATGCAAGACGCCCCCGATGGCGGCGAAGGTCCAGGCCCGGGCGGGCGAATCCAGCGCCGCGTAGGTCGCGGCCAATCCGTAACAGACCGATACCATGGAGAAGGCGAACCAACCGTCGCCGGAGCGGCCGGCGTAGGCATAGCCGGCGCCGGGGAAGAGCGAAAGCCAGGCGGCCGCAGCCGGGCTGGCGAATCCCCGATCCAAGATGCAGCGGGCATCCTTACCGTCGGCGCAGGCGCCCTGGGAAGGCTCCGGCCAGGCCGAGCGAGCGGAGCCCGCATCCCCTTTCAAGAAGGCCGCGGCGGCCGCGATCTCGGCGGCTTCCGGGCCCGGCAGCCCGCGGCTGCGGGCGATGGCGGCGGCCGAATCGGGATTGCGGGCATCGCCATGATCCAATAACCAGGATTCATAGTAATAATGCCGGAAGCGCGCGTCTGGTTCGCCTAGGTCCGGCTCCAGGAGCGCGCGCACGCGGGGGAAGGCCCCCAACTGGTAAAGCGCTTTGGCCAATTCGAGATCGCGTTGCGGGTCGCGGCAAGCCGTATCCTGGAGGCGATCGAGGGTGCCCTGGTAGGCGACCAGGGAGAATTCGCGTTCCCGGTTGAGTCCGCGGAGGAATTCGGCTTCGCGGGCATCCGGGCAGGCCTGCGCGCGCGCGGCCACCGCGCCCGTTAAGGATAGGCTGGCTAATGCGGCCGTAACGAGGCGGTTAACGAACCGGATCAAGATAATGCCCGTCGGGACCGATGCGCGGATAAATGGAGCGATCGTACGGATTGCAACGGAGGAGCCGATCGCCCGTCATCAGGATGCCTTCGGCGACTCCGTGTTTACGCAATGCCTCGAGGGCGAAGCCGGCGCAGGTGGGAGTGAAAGAGCAAGTGGGCCCGTCGGCGGGGGAGACGCCGTTCCGATAACCCCATAAAAGCAGATCGAAAAAAGCCTTCAAAACCCCCGGGCCCGATGCGACGGCGGCCTTCTCGTTGGCGAGATAAGCCTGCGAAATCGGCTCCGGGGAATCGGCGCGGGCCGCGGCGGCGAAGGCCAGGACGGCGGACAGGACGAGGCTACGCAGCGGTCTCATGGATAGGTTGGGCCGGGAAGCAGGCGGGTCCGGGAGCGAGGCGACGCGGGGGCGGCCGGCCTCCGCGTCTTTTCGCTACGGATCATTGGCCCGGATCATTGCGCCCGGGAATCGGATGGTACTTGGACCGCGGCGGAAGCCCCGGCGGCGTCCGCGGGCAGCCTCTGCAAGAACGCCGTGATCAATTCCTTTAGCCTTTGCGCCATGTCCCCCGAATAAGTGGAAATGGAACCCGACTGCGGGCTTTGGAAAATGCAAAAGCCGCCAGAGCTCGAGATGCTGCCGGAAGCGTAGGCGATTTCGCCGGTCTCGGCGGACCAGATCCCGAAGCGCGCATCGGCCGTATAAGAGGTGCTGGTGCCCCCGCCTCCGCCCATCATCATGCCCCCGCCGCCGCCAGGCATGGGACCCATCATCATGCCGCCCCCGTTGCTGTGGGTCTCTCCGGTCATTTTCGGCGTCACCAGGGCGATGATGAAGTCGACGGAATCGGCCGCCCTTATCTTGCTACCCCACGTCTGCATTTCCGGGTCGCGCTGGGCGGCCTTGTAAATGAGCGGCTTTTCCTGCCCGCCTTGCACTTCGTATTGTTCCACCCCCATCTTGACGATGTCGGTTTCGGCGCGGGAGAAAAAGCTTTCCGACTTGATGCCGAGCTCATCCAATTGCGTCAGCGGGATGGAGATGAATTTCTGCTTGGGAAAAGAGGTGCCCAGGGATTTCACGAGTTCCCGCTCCCATTCCATGCGGTATTTTTCGGCGTCCGCATCGTTCGAGCCCCCGCCGAAGCAGGAAGACGGCGGGTTATACTCCATGGTGGGCATGGCCACCACGCCGAACCTCACCTTGTCGAGCTTACTGTCCTTATAGGTTTCGCTCATGTGGTGGGTATAGGTTTGCGAGCATCCGCCCATGCCGAAAGCGGCGGCGGCGAGTGCGATACGGATAACGAACCTCATGCATCCTTTCCACTCGCGGCGAAAAAATCCCGGACGAACGGCTACAGGGATCTTCCTGTTCCGCCAAGGCGAACTTTGCGCGAGATGTCGAAAAATGTCCCGAAGACTGGCGCGAAAAAATGACCAAGGAATATTTACATTTCGGTCCCCGATTTTCACAGGTACAACACTCTCACTTAGGAGACCTAGCGATGCGAAGGTCATCGTCCGCCGCTCTATTAATGTATTGCTTGATTACCATTATTTGGGTTTTATCAGGTAAGGCCCGGGCCGAACCGTATTTCCGTGCCTCGCAAGCGCTTCCGCCGAGCCATAATGTCGACGTCCTGGTTTGGTTGTTCGATTCGACCGCGACGGATTCGCTCTGGGATTGCGCCCGCGCCGATTCCTCCGCCATCAAACCCGCGAACTGCAGCGTGCGGGCTTATTCGCATCCGAATACCCGGCCGGATAAATACCTCTATGGGGCCTTCCTGAACCTGGGCCCGCATTCCGACCGGGCCGATCTGGGGGCGCAGGACGAGGACGATCAGGATGCGTTCGCAGCCTGGAAGCGCCCCCTGCTGGCCATGAAGATGCGCCACGATTCCTGCCAATACCTCGTGGTCCAACGCGATCAATTGGCTCCCCTGGCGGGCGGCAATGTCCCTTGCTCCGACTTGTCGCAGGGGCTCAAAGGCGTGGCCGCCGATCTGCAAGGACGCGATCATTTCATCGCCCGTCCCGATGGCGAAGGCGCCCCCAAGAAGATCCGGCGTGATGGGGCCTTGATCCATGCCGCGCCGCATACCCTGGATTTCGGCTTCGATGCCGCCGTGTGCGCCGCTTTGCCTCTCAACGACGATCAGCAAGCCGATCAGAACGACCCGTTCTCGCAGCCGAGCCAGTCTTTCGATTTCGAGGATTACGCGGACACCAAATCGCCGCCGATCGGGTTCCGCGCGACCCTTCTCTACCGCGATATCGTCGGGCTCCGCCTCGGATACGCCTACACCACTTACGATGCGAGCAGCGACATCAAGAACAGCCTGGCCGAGTCCATCGCGCAAGCCCAACCGGGCGCCGTATTGAGCGATTGGAATATCAGCCGCAAGGACTGGACCTTGGAATTCATCCTGGGCTTTCCCACCGTGGGCAACACCGCGGAGTTGCCCGTTTACGGGATGCTCGGGTTCGGGAAGAGCTACTTCAACGAGACCGCGGTCGTGAACGGCAAGAGTTACCCCCATCAGGGCATTCTGGCCGACGAAAGTTCCGTCATACTCGGAGGCGGGGGCCAGATACGCTTGCCTTACTTCTATATCGGGTTGGAAATGAACGCCTACATTAAGGACTTCAAGTTCCGGCACAGCACCCAGCAGCCGGACGGGAGCGGCAGCGAAATCCAATTCCGCCTATACGCCGGATCGTATTACCGCATCCGTTATAGCGAGGACTAAGGACCCGTTCGCTCCGGTCCACGCTTCGTGGACCGAGGGGCTCGCTTCTTCGCCCCCCTTATGTTAGGGACTCTTGACGGAAGGCGCGACCTTCCCATGAACCGCATTGCAACGCGCGCTCACGGTGATCGGTTCGGATGCGGGCGCGGCCAATCGCGTGCGCAAGCGTTCCCGGAGCGCGGCGGTTTCCGCCGCGGACATGGCCGCCAACGTAGGCCCCACGCTGGGCCCTCCGAGGATGGTGGCCCAGTAATCTTCGAAGCCGGAGTAGGTCCTCTTCACCTCGAACGTGCGCGTTGCGATGGATTCCAGGCCCGCCCGGGTCCAGAGATCGCGTAAGGTTTCCAAGCGGGAGGCCTCCGGAAAGGGCGTCTTCGGCGCTTCATGGCCCAAGGCTTTCAACTCTTCCATCAGCATCGCGTACGGGAACCCGCCTCCGGTCATGTCCCAGGCGTAGGCGGATACGATTCCTCCCGCCACGACGACGCGCGCCATTTCGGCCACGCCCTTCGCGGGATCGGGCACGAAGAAGATCACCAGGGGCATCACCGCCGCATCGAAGGCGTCATCGGGATAGGGCAGGGACATCGCGTCGGCCTTTCGGAAGACCGCGGTACGTAGGGCGTTGCGCGAGCGGGCGAATTCCAATTGCGGCTCGGACGGATCGATCCCGTGGAGGGAAGCCGGGGCGCAGGATTCGGCGAGCCTTTCGGTGAAGGCCCCGTTGCCGCAGCCCACGTCCAACCAGCGCAGGCCGGACCTTGGTTTCAGCCAATCCAGGAACGCGTCCCCCACCATGCGGCTCCAGAGGCCCATGTACCTTTCGTACGCGGCCCCGTCCGTGAATTTGATCTCGTTGGTACCCATGCGCGATGCCTCCCGAATGCTTGCAAGTTAGCATCCGGATGCGGAGAAACGATTTTATTCCCATGCGTTATCGCAAATGCGATTTTATCCCCGTCGGGCCGCGCTCCGGGTGGGGTCGCGCGGCAAGGAGCCCAGCTTGGCGTACTCCCGCAGGCGCATCCTCTGGATCGGCATCGGATTGGCAGCCCTCGTATTGCTCGCGATCCCCAAGGTCATCCAAGGCATCCATGGTAAGCCGGTGAAAACCGGCCAAGGCCCGCGCGGCGGCTCCGGAACCGGCGGGGGAGGATCCGGAGCGGGAACGGGCGCCGCCGCCGGGGGAATGCGGGGCGGTTCGGGAGGATCAAGGGACGGGGGGCCAGGCGGTTCCGCGGTGCAGGTGACCGCCCACGTGGTGCGGCCCCAGAAGCTGGAGCGGACCGTGGTCAGCACCGGAAGCCTGCGGGCCGGGGACGCGGTGCAACTCAAGAGCGAGACCTCCGGGCGCATCGTGCAATTGCCTTTCAAGGAAGGCGCGCGCGTGGCCAAGGGCAAGCTGCTGGTGAAAATCAACGACGCGGATTTACGGGCGCAATTGCTGAAAGCCAGGGCTGCCTTGGGAATGGCCCAGGTCAATGAGCAGCGGGAGCGCCAGTTGTTCCAGCGCGAGTTCGTGAGCCGGCAGGAGTATGATCAGGCCCGCGAGGCATCCGCCTCCGCGAAAGGCGACATAGAGCTCATCGAAGCGCAGATCGCCAAGACGGAAATCCGCGCCCCCTTCGACGGCGTGGTGGGCTTGAGCCAGGTGAGCGTCGGGACCTTGGTTTCCGCGGGGGCGCCCATCGCCAATTTCGTCAGCGATGCGCCCCTCAAGGTGGACTTCGCCGTTCCCGAGCAGTATTACGATTCCGTGGGGCCGGGGACGAAGGTGAGCTTCACCCTGCAAGGCAACCCCAAGGTCTATGCGGCCAAGGTCTACGCCGTGGATCCGGTGGTGGACCAGGCGACCCGCACGGTGAACGTGCGGGCCTTATGCGACGGCCTGGACAGCGCATTGGCGCCGGGGACCTTCGCGCGCCTGAGCCTGGTGGTGCAGGAAAAGCCGCAGGCCCTGGCGGTGCCGAGCCAGGCGGTGGTGCCCAGCGGGAACGGCGAGCAGGTATACGTGTTGCGAGAGGGAAAGACGGCCGCCCAGCCGGTGCGGACCGGGCTGCGCACCTCGGCCGTTGTGGAAGTGGTGTCGGGCCTGAATCCCGGGGACACGGTCATCACTTCGGGCGTGTCCGTAGTGCGCCCGGGATCGCCGGTGCAGATCAAAAGCCTGGATTGAAGGGGCCGGAGTGAAATTCTCTTCCCTCTTCATCCGTCGCCCGGTGCTGGGCATCGTACTCAATCTCGTCATCGCCTTGCTGGGCCTGGTCTCCTTCAAATTCCTGGGGGTACGGGATTACCCTTCCGTGGATCCGCCGGTCATCACGGTCTCCACGACCTACACCGGCGCGGCGCCGGAGGTGATCGAGGCCCAGATCACCGAACCCCTGGAAAGCTCCATCAACGGCATCGCCGGCATCCGCACCCTCACTTCGTCCAGCTCCCAGGGCACCAGCGCCATTACGGTGGAATTCAACCTGGGAGCGGACCTGGAGGCCGCCGCCAACGACGTGCGGGACCGCGTCTCCCGCGCGGCGCGACAGCTGCCCACCGATCTCACCACTCCGCCCGCCATTACCAAGGCGGACGTGAACGCCTCGCCCATCCTGATCGTGACCGTGCAAAGCGACGCCCGCAGCCCCATCGATCTCAGCCAATACGCGTCCGACGTGTTGACCGAGCGCGTGCAGACCATTCCCGGCGTGAGCGAGGTGCGCATCTTCGGGGAAAAGCGCTACGCCATCCGCCTGAACATGTCCGCGGGCCTGATGGCCGCCAGAGGCGTGATCCCGGAAGACG
Source organism: Fibrobacterota bacterium (assembly GCA_019509785.1). Lineage (NCBI taxonomy): Bacteria > Pseudomonadati > Fibrobacterota > Fibrobacterota bacterium. The sequence continues at coordinate 200,231 of JAEKLQ010000022.1, forward strand.
TGCAGGCGGCCCTGAACCGGGAAAACGTGGAGCTTCCGGCGGGATACCTGGAGGGCAAGCGCACGGAGCTGACGGTGCGCTCCTTGAGCCGCCTCCAGGATCCGAAGGACTTCGAGGACCTGATCGTGAAGAGCGATAGCGGAAGGGTAGTGCGCTTTAGCGACATCGGGCGGGTGGAAGCAGGGGCGGAGAACGAGCGCACCATCATGAAGCTGAACGGGGTGGAAATGATCGGCGTGGCGGTGATCCCGCAGCCCGGGACGAACTATATCGCCATCGCCGACGAGTTCTACAAGCGCCTCGATCAAGTCGTGGCGGAAGCGCCAAAGGATATCAAGATCCAGACCTTCCTGGACTATACGGCGAACGTCCGGCAATCGATCAAGGAGGTGCTGGAAACCCTCGCCGCCGCCTTCGCCCTGGTCGTGCTGGTCATCTTCGTATTCCTGCGGGACGGGCGCGCGACGCTCATCCCGGTCATCGCCCTGCCCATCTCCCTTCTGGGCGCTTTCTTCCTGATGCTGGCCAGCGGCTTCTCCATCAACATCCTTTCCCTCCTGGCCATCGTGCTGGCCACCGGCCTGGTGGTGGACGATGCCATCGTGGTCCTGGAAAACATCTACCGGAAAATCGAGGATGGGGAAGACCCGGTGGCGGCCGGGCATCGGGGTTCGGCGGAAATCTTCTTCGCGGTCCTGTCCACCACCCTCACCTTGGCCGCCGTGTTCCTGCCCATCGTATTCCTCCAGGGCATCGTAGGCCGGCTCTTTCGGGAGTTCGGCGTGGTGGTGGCGGGCGCGGTGCTCATCTCCGCCTTCGTCTCCCTGACCATCACCCCCATGCTCTGCACGCGCTTCCTGAAACGGCGCGAACGCAAGCCGAGTTCCTTCTACGTCCGTAGCGAAGCCTTTTTCGAACGGCTCATCCATGGCTACCGCGGCCTCTTGGAGGGCTTTCTCGAACGGCGCTGGCTCAGCTTCGCCATCATGGGCCTTGCCGTGATCCTCATCTTCATCTTCTACCGGCAACTTCCCCGGGAACTGGCCCCCACCGAGGATCGTTCCCGCTTGAGCGTCAACGTCCGTGCCCCCGAGGGTACCTCCTACACGGCCATGGTCGATTACATGGACGCGCTGACAGGCCTGATCAAGAAGGCCGTTCCGGAGGAAAAGGGAGTGCAGATCCAAGTGGCCCCCAGCTTCGGCGGGACGGGGGCGGTGAATACCGGATCGGGCCGCATCATCCTGAAGGATCCCGGCCATCGCAAGCGCACCCAAACCGAAATCTCCGACGACCTCACCCGGGCCGTGAGGCAATTGAGCGCGGCCCGTACCATCGTTTCCGAAGAACAGACCGTCAGCACCAGCCGCCGCGGGGGCCTGCCTTTGCAGTTCGTGATCCAGGCGCCGGATCTGGATCGCCTCGCGGCCAAGCTCCCCGATTTCCTCCAGGCGGTGAACCGCGATCCCGCCTTCTCCGTGTCCGACGTGGATTTGAAGTTCAACAGCCCGGAGGTGCAGTTGCAGATCGACCGCGCCAAGGCCCAGGATCTGGGCGTCTCCCCGCTCGACATCGATCAGGCCTTGCAATTGGGGCTCAGCGGCGCGCGCTTCGGGTATATCGTGCGCGGAGGCAAGCAGTACCAGATCATCGGGCAATTGGAACTGGAGGACCGCGACGATCCCTTGGTATTACGTTCCCTTTACGTGCGCGGGTCGGGGGGCCGGCTGGTGCAATTGGACAACGTGCTGCGCCTCCAGGAGGGCAGCAGCACGCCCACCCGCTTCCGCTACAACCGCTTCGCTTCCGCCACCGTAAGCGCGGGCCTATCCCCCGGCGTCACCTTGGGGGCCGGCATCCAGGAGATGGGCAAGATCGCCCGCGAGGTACTCGGCCCATCCTTCTCCACCGCCCTTACCGGCCCCGCCCGGGATTATTCGGAAAGCTCCTCTAGCCTCGCCTTCGCCTTCCTCTTCGCCCTGGCCCTCATCTACCTCGTCCTGGCCGCGCAATTCGAGAGCTTCAAGGACCCGCTGATCATCATGTTCACCGTGCCTTTGGCCCTGGCCGGCGCGTTCCTCTCCTTGTGGTATTTCGATCAATCGCTCAACATCTTCGGGGAGATCGGCATCATCATGCTGATCGGCCTGGTGACCAAGAACGGCATCCTGATCGTAGAGTTCGGTAATCAGCGCAAGGAGCACGGCCTCCCGGTCCGGGAAGCCATCATCGAATCGGCCACGGCGCGTTTCCGCCCCATCGTGATGACCAGCCTCACCGCCATCCTGGGTAGTTTGCCCATCGCGTTGGCCCTGGGCGCCGGGGCCAAGAGCCGGGTATCCATGGGCATCGTGGTCATCGGAGGCTTGCTGTTCAGCCTGGCGTTAACGCTATTCGTAGTGCCGGCGTTCTATACCTACCTGTCTTCTCCTGTCACCACTTCCAATGGTGATAAGCCGGCGCCTTAGGCGATCCCACCGGCCCGGCTCCGGGAAAGGCTTTGAAGAAAGTCACCCAATATGACCGCATCTACGGAAGTACGGGATTACCCGATCCCGTGAACGACGTCATTTGGACGTATTACTTTACCAAAGCGGGAAAATTCGATTTCGCCTTTCTCCCGCCCGTCGACACCGTGCGGAATGACTCGGCCTACTTTTTGGCCACGCGGGGCGACACGATTTTCGATCCGGGACTTGGCCCTTATCCTGCCTACAAGGAATACATGGCTAATAAAAAATTCGATCCTTTCGGGCATCTGATCTCTTATACGCTGGGATTCCAAGATGCAACCGAATTGGATTCCGCTTACAACTATTGGTTCCTGAATGAATATTGGGACGGGCAGGTGACCGGGGGATTGCCGAAATGAATGCCGAGAAGAAGACCGCGATCACCGGCCAATAAACCGCCGATAAATCAGCGGCTCTTAAGCACGAAGGGAATGGCGATGAGCAAGCCTCCGACCAGGAGGATGAACGCCATCCGATCCACGAAGTAAGGGAAGATCCCCAGCCCCATGCCGCAGCATAGCGCGATCATGTTCCCGGCCTTCCGGCCGTACATGAAATATCCCGTTCCGACCATGCCGAAGAGGAACTCGATGAAGAGCTTGAGCGGATCCATTCCCATGGATCCATTATCGGAACAATAACTTCGCCACGTCACGGAGATTATAGCGCCATACGCTCCATTCGTGCCGCCCTTCGCCCAGGACGAAGGTATGCTTGATGCCGCGCCGGGTCAGCAGGGAATCGAAGGCCAGATCGCCAGGCCCGGTAATCACGTCCTGCTTGGTCGCGCCCAGCCAGAGCAGCTTAAAGCGCTGGTTCGCGGCCGCCGCATCCGCGAAGAACGCGGGATAAGCCAGGTCCACGCGGCCGTCGGCGGCCGGGCTCATGAGCACGACGTAACGGAACAGCTCGGGCCGGGAAAAGGCGAGCTGGATGCTTTGCCCGCCGCCCATGGATAGGCCGGCGATGGCGCGGCTATCCGGCGACTTCGCGACCTTGAATGCGCCTTCCACCAGCGGCATCACGTCTTGGAGCAAGTCCTTCGCGAACGGGGATAGACCGCCTTTGCCGTCCCCGGAGTACATGGCGGCGAAGATTTCCGCGGCCTTCCCGCTTTGGAAAGCCTTCGCGATGGGATCGGGCGCGGATTGGGCCGGGCCCGTCCACCAGCTTTGGATGGCATGGCCCAACGGCATGACCACCACCATGGGCTTGGCTTCGCCCGAGGCGATGAGGTTGTCCAGGATGAGATTGGCCCTGCCGATCATGGTCCATCCGGATTCGACGTCTCCCGCGCCGTGCAATAGGTAGAGCACGGGGAAGTCCTTCCCTTGCGCGTAGCCGGGGGGAGTATAAACCCATACCGTGCGAGCCAAGCCCATGGATTTGGATTGGTACGGCTGGATGGACACCGCACCGTGGGGAACCGGCTTGGCGTCGTAGAATTGCAGGGACGGCCCGGGAACCTCAAAGACGCTGACGGCGCCGAAGATGCCGTACTGGTATTTCGTATTCGCGTTCCGCGGATCCAAGGAGGTGATGCCGTCGACTTGGAAGGCGTAGAGATAAATATCGGGTTGCAGAGGGCCGACGGTGACGCTCCAGAGCCCCTGGATGTCCTTGGCCATGGCATGCGGTTGCCCATCGAAATCGGGGGAGAGCATCACCTGTTTGGCCGCGGGAGCCAGATAGCGGAAAGTTACCTTCCCGTCCGCGCCGATTTCGGGCGAACTCAAGGCTACGCTTGCCGGCTTAGGGGAATCGGCGGGACCGCTGGCGGCCAAGGACGCGGATAATAAGATCAGATTCAGGAATGCGGCGAACGGCAACGGCATGGGCGGACCCCCTTCGGTGGGAATCCGCTAAAGCTAGTTGAAGCCTACCACTGGCGTCCGGCCTGGAATACGAAATAGCCCGCCATCAGGACCATCATGTAGCCCATGACTTTCTTGATATACACCATCCACATTCCCGACTTGGGCAGGCGGGTAAGGAAGGAGGAGAAAGTGCCGATCAAAATCAGGATCGATCCCATCCCCAAGGCGAAGGAGAAGAGGAAAAGCGGCCCCAGGACCAGGTTATGCGTGGAGCCCACCCAGGTCAGGATGACCGCCAGGGGCGGCGCCGTGCAGGGCGAGGCCACCAGGCCGAAGGTGAGGCCATAGGCGAAGTTCGAAAGCAATCCCTGCTTACGTTGCCCCGCGCCGCCGCCCAGGTTCAAGCGGGAGAAGTTGATTTGGAAAACGTCCAGCATATTCAAGGCCAGGGCCATGATCACCGTGGCGACGCCGATCAGGATCCAGGGGTTCGAACTCAAGGATCCGAACAAGGATCCCGTGAACGCGGCGATCACGCCCAGGGCCGCGTAGGTGGTGGCGATTCCGCCGACGTAGAAAACCGTCAACAGGAACCCGCGCAACTTCGATTCCACGTTGCGGGTGCCCAGGATGCTGATGGTCACGGGGATGAGCGGATAAATGCAAGGGGTAAAGCTCGACGCCACTCCCGCCATGAAGCAAAGGAAAAGGACCCCGAAGGAGCCGGTCGAGAGCGCCGCCGCCAGATGTTGACTGCTGATCATATTTTAAGCCTTCCGCTCCACGTCATTTCAGTTTATCGCCTTTTGCGCCGCATCGGTCAGTTGCGCTTCCTGATCGGGATCATACCCGGGCATGGCCGTTACCAGGGAGCCTTTGCGATTGAAGACGTACAAGGACGGGATTCCGTTGAAACCGAAGGTCTGGCTGAGGGTATTTTCCTTGTCGAGGAGCACCAGGTAATTGATGCCCAGCTTTTTGGCGGACTTCATGATCTTCTCCGCTGATCCTTTGTCGACGCTGATGCCTATGACGGTCAGGCCCTTGTCCTTGAACTTTTCGCTAAGCTCGCTCAGCTTGGGAATGGTTTCCTTACAGGTATTGCACCAGGTAGCCCAAAAATCCAGGACGCAGGCTTTGCCTTCCAATTGGGAGCTTTTCCATTCCTTGCCGTCCAGATCCTTCAGCGTGAACTGGGGGAGCTTGGTCATATCCGCCGCCTGCGCTTGTAAGATGCCTGCGAAACAGAGGGCTGCGGCCGTCTTGAATAGGGACTTGGGGATGAACTTTTCCATGACGCTTCTCCTTGAAAGATTGAACGGCGACCCTTTCAGGAATACATCCTGGCAAGGCAGTGCCGCTTCTTCGGCGATAACCTGAGGCTAAGTTAACGATCCTGCCCGGATAAAACTTTCAATCCGCTCGGAATGTGTACTCTTTTGTGTACGCGTCAGTCTCCGGTAAAATCCGGATAGGCCGCTTTTCAAGTGGCCATGCCACCGTCACTTACGGCCTGCTGGGTCCGGCGGGGCCGGCTTTCTCCTGGAAAATCAAAGCAAGAGCGCGATGAGTACGAAGGCTCCAATAACGGTAGTCATGATTTCAAGGCTACGCGTTATCGTGGCGCCGATTTTCGGGTCGTCGCCCAACTCGCTTTTCGAATCCATCCGCGCAGGCTCGCCTGAAGCCCCACTCGGATCGTCCGAATCCAGGATGAGAATCCGGTCCACCTGGTTGGCGGGGATCGCGGCGAGGCCATAATCCATGCGGGTGAGATAAAGGGTGTCGTGCTCTTGTTCGATTTTCCGGGCCGTGAGGGAATCGCCGGAATCCAAATACAGCCGGGCCATTTGCCCGCGATCCGGAACCGGCGATTCGCCGAATTTCCCGGTGAGGGTCATGGGGCGCATCGCGCAATCGGTCAGCGCCAGGGTTAGCCAGAAGAGAAGGGCGGGCTTAGGCATGGTCCTTGGAAAAGGTAGTCCTTCGGTTTCGCCCCGGCCGCTCGCATCTAAAAGCGGATGGCCCTCTCGGATCACGGGGGGCATAGGTATCTTTAATAAGAGAAACCCAGGAGAACCTATGCGCATCGATCATCGCGACCTGCACGACGATTTCCCCGAATATGCCCAACGCATCCATGACCTCAAGATCGGCAATCCCGCCTTCGCCCAACTGTTCAAGGCCTATGACGAAATCAACCACAAGATCCGTCGCATCGAAATCGACAATGTCCCCATGGGCGATTCCGAATTCGAGCATTTGAAATTCGAGAGGCTGAAGGTGAAGGACAAGCTCTACGCCATGCTCCAGCAGGGTTAGCCGGGTTATTCGCACAAAACGTGCGCGCCCTCGGGGAAATTCCCCCTTCCCTGTCGGGGGTTCCATGGGTGAAACTTAGGTCAGCCTCTCCCGTTCCGAATTGAGGCGGCCTCATTCCTCGAGGTCGGGGGCGCCGGAATCACCCGGCGCCCCCAATTTTTATTCCGGCAGCTTGGAATTCATGGCAGAATGTCTGTCCGGCTGCAGCCGTCCGTGCGGTCCGCTGTTTCAGTACCGTTTGCCGCAAAAACCGAAAGCTTGCATTTTTGGCAAATATAAGATTGAGACTAAGTCTTGATTTTGGTCGGGCCGCCATGTATTCTTAGTTCAGGAACCGTCTTTTCAGGGATACGCGATTCATGGTGAAAATTGCTCAACGCGAGGGCCTGCCCAAAGGCCGTGAAGGTACCGATGCCACGGCATCAGCCGCGTCCGACGCCGGCGGGGAAGGAACGACCCTCGATCGTTTGCGTCCCGGCCAAGCGGGCACGGTGATAAAGGTGGAGGCCGAAGCGGCCCTCAAGCTCCATCTGATGGAACTGGGATTCGTGGCGGGCAGCCCCATCGTATTCCTGATGTCCACCCCTTTCGGCGATCCCAACATCTATGCCCTGCGGGGGACTTCGATCGCTCTGCGGAAGAGCGAGGCCAAGTGCATTCGCATCCGGATTTGAACCCCGCCCCCGGGCCGGGTCCCGCACCGTCTTCCGCCTCTCCCGACGCTTCCGTGCTCTCCGCATCGGGCTCGGCTTCCGCTTCGGATCCTTTGGTGGCGCTGGTGGGTTCGGCCAATTCCGGAAAGACCACCCTCTTCAACCTGCTGACGGGATCGCATTACACGACCATCAATTATCCCGGGGCCACGGTGGAATTCGCTTTAGGGCAGGGGAAGAACCTGGGCTTCAAGTGCAGGGTCATGGATACGCCAGGCTTGTCGAGCCTTATCCCATCGTCCTTGGACGAGAAGGTCACCGTGGATGCCCTCTTCGCGCGGCATCGTCCCGACGTGGTGGTGGCGGTGGTGGACGCCAACCAGCTTTCGCGGCATCTGTACCTCGTGAAGCAATTGCAAGATTTGGGATTCAACCTCATCATCGCGCTGACCATGTCCGACTTATTGCGGAAGCGCGGCCAGGCGGTGGACGCGGGCAAATTGTCCGAAATGATGGAGTGCCCGGTTTTCCCCATCGATCCGCGCCGCAAGGACAAGGCCGCCGAGATGGGGAAGCTGGTGGAGAAACGTTGGCTGGCGGGACGTCCCGAGTCAGGACGGAGGCCGGTGGACGAAGGGTCTTATCGGGCCTTCGCGGCGGGGATGTCCGACGAGCGGGTGCAGCAGTATTACGCAGCCCTCGATCAGGTGGAACTCCTGGTGTTGAAGGATGCCGGCGAGGCGGAGGCCAACGCAGGGCGGAGCGGGACGGTATCGAAGCAGGAAGCGGGGAACGGGGATGGGCGGGCGCCGGCCGGCGGCGCGCGGGCGCGTAGTGATGCGGCCGATCGCATCTTGCTGCATCCCGTTTGGGGCCTGGCGATTTTCCTGCTGGCCATGTTCGCGATCTTCACTTCCATCTTTTGGCTGGCGACGCCGTTCATGGACGGCATCGACGCGGCTTTCGGTTGGGGCATAGCAGGACTGAAAAGGATTTTGCCCGATTACTGGGCGGTGGACATGCTGGCCGACGGGGCCATCGGCGGGGTCGGCACGGTGATGGTCTTCCTGCCCCAGATCCTGATCCTCTTCTTCGCGATGGGATACCTGGAGGATTCGGGATACCTGGCGCGGGGCGCGGCCTTGGTCGATAAGCCCTTGTCCAAGATCGGGCTGAACGGGAAATCCTTCGTGCCTTTGCTATCGGGATATGCCTGCGCCATCCCGGCCATGCTGGCGGCGCGCACCATCCCCAATCGCTACGAACGCAACCTGACCATCTTCATCATTCCGCTGATGAGCTGCAGCGCCCGCCTGCCGGTCTACACCTTGTTATTGGCGTTCATCACGCCGCGGGACAAGCCCTGGATAGGCGGATTGGCGCTGACGGGCCTCTACCTCGCCGGCCTGGTGCTGGGGGCGGCGGTATCCACCATCATCAGCAAGATCATCAAGAACAAGGGAATGTCCGGCTTCATCCTGGAGCTGCCCGCGCTGCGCATGCCGGTGCTGAAGGTGGTGGCCGCTTCCACCTACCATAAGGCCGCGCAGTATTTGCGGAAAGCGGGATTGATGATCATAATCATTTCCCTGGGCCTGTGGGTTCTGACGCATACGCCGCCGCAAGCCCGGACCGCGGCCACCGTCGAATCCGCTTCCCCCGCGGCCCAGGACGCGCCCGGGCCGAACCCGCCTTCCGCTTTGGCTCCCGTGGGCGACGTGGAATACGTGGCGGTGACCCATTCCTATGCGGCCCAGCTCGGGCATTTCCTGGAACCGGTCACGCGGCCCATGGGATTGGATTGGCGCGGGGGCGTGGCCATGATTTGCGGTTTCGCGGCGCGCGAGGTGTTCGTGAGCGCTATGGCTTTGATGTACCGCATCGACGATGCGGGAGGCAAGGATAAAGGCCTGGCCGATCGGCTGCTGGCGCGCATGGGCGAAGTGCGCTTCGAGGACACGGGAGCGCGCGTCTTCACCATCTCTTCGGTCCTGGGGGTGATCCTCTTCTTCATGATCGCCCTGCAATGCTTTTCGACCGTGGCGGTCGCCAAGGCCGAATCGGGCGGATGGAAGCTGGCTGCGGTCCAGCTCCTGCTCTACACCGGGACCGCCTACGTGCTGACGGTGGCCTTGGTGCAGGGGCTCAGGGCCCTGGGCGTTCCGTAACCTTCCCGTTACGGATTATCCGTCATTTGCTAAATTGCCCGCCGTGTCCCACCCGGTCATGAAACTGTATAAGTCCTTCGGCTTCGAGGCCGCCCACTACCTGCCCAAGGTGCCCATCGGCCATAAGTGCGGGCGCATCCATGGGCATAGCTTCCGGTGCGAAATCGAGGTGACGGGACCGGTCGATCCCGCGACCGGTTGGGTGATGGATTTCGCGGACATCAAGAAGGCTTTCCGTCCCCTCGAGGAAGCCCTGGATCACCGCTTCCTCAACGAGGACGTCGCGGATTTGCCCAATCCCACTTCGGAAGAAATCTGCAAATGGATTTGGGATCGGCTGAAGCCCTCCCTGCCGCTCTTGACCGGCGTTATCCTCCACGAGACCTGCACGGCCCGTTCGGAATACCGCGGCTAAGCTTCCCGTTTTCCCATCGGGAACCCCCCGGAGATTTAGGTCCGCGCCCCGAGGGCGGGAGTATAATGGATCGTTCCTAGGGAAATAGGGGGGATAGCCATGGCGAATCGAATCGCTCCGGGGAAATGGACGGCATTGCTCCTCCTGTTCGCGGGTTGCGCATCGTCCTTGGCGCGCACGCTGGAAGTGGGACCGGGCAAAGCCTATGCCTTTCCCCACCAAGCCGCCGACGTCGCCATCGACGGCGATACCGTGGCAATCGCCGCCGCGAACTACGAGGGCGAAGTGGCCACTTGGAAGGCTAATGACTTGGTCCTTCGCGGGGTTTCGCGATACGCCCGCCTGCATGCCCCGGCGGATATCCCCAACGGCAAGGCCATCTGGGTGATCCAAGGCAAACGTACGACGGTCGAGAACATCGAGTTCTACGGCGCCGCCGTGCCGGATTTGAATGGCGCCGGCATCCGGCAAGAAGGGGACGGACTCGTGGTCCGGAACTGCTTTTTCCACGACGATGAGGACGGGATCCTGGGTGGCGGCGGGGCCGCCAGCGAGGTCGTCATCGAGAACAGCGAATTCGCCGCCAACGGCCATGGGGATGGCTACAGCCATAACTTGTACATCTCCAATATCGCCTCGTTCACCTTCAGATTCTGCGACACCCACCACGCCAAGGTGGGCCATGATCTCAAGAGCCGGGCGCAGAAGAACTTCATCCTGTACAACCGCATCTGGGACGGGGCGGAAGGAACGGCCAGCATGGAAATCGATCTGCCCAATGGCGGCACGTCCTACGTCATCGGCAACCAGATCCAACAAGGCCCGGCCAGCGAGAACTCCACCATCTTGAATTACGGAGCGGAGGGCCTGAGCAATACCGGCAAGGATTTGTACGTGGTGAACAATACCTTCGTGAACGATCGGACGGGCGGAGGTTCCTTCGTCAGCGTGGCTTCGGGCGGGACGGCCAAGATCATCAACAACATCTTCGCCGGGCCCGGAACCGCGATTTCCGGATCCGCCGACACCGCGGCGGATTGGACGGGAAACGATCCCGGATTCCTGGATCGCCAGGGCTACGACTATCGGCTGGCCGATGGTTCCCCAGCCATCGACAAGGGCAAGGATCCGGGAACGGCCGGGGGCTTTTCCCTGCTTCCGGTTTCCCAGTACGTTCCGAATGCCCAAGGCATGTCCCGCCCTGCCAAGGGGCCATTGGACATCGGGGCCTACGAAGCGGGTACCGCGTTCCCGATCGCGATCCGGCTCGGGATCCGCACGGTGAAAGCCGGCCGCCGGTACGTCCTTCCGGTCGACTTGGCGGGGCGCGTATTGCCTAAGCGCCATTCCGGCGGCCGTTAAGGCGGCGTTGGCGTCAATCGGGCCGCAGCTAAACCGTTTTTGCGATCAGCATTCGCAGCAAATCCCCCACGGTGCGTACGGCCCGCAGGTCTTCCTGGGACAGGCGTATGGGGAACTGTTCCTGTAGCTCGATGATCATTTCCACCAGCAAAAACGATTCTTGCACCAATTCGAGCAGTAGGGCGTTTTCATCCAGGCTTTCCGGCTTCCGTTTCAGGAAACGGGCCATGGAGTTTTTGAATGCCTCGCGGGTAGGCGGATTTCCCATTTCAGTCCTCTCCAATCTTTCCATCCTCTCCTGATTCGATGTCCGCATCGTTCCCGCCCAAGAGGACGTCCAGCTTGTCGCCATGCTTCGATAAGACATCGGCGTAGGCTTCCTGGTCGGCGGCGGAGTAGCGCCTGAGGGTGGATGCGATGGCATCCGCTCCGTATTCGTCTTCCATCCCCCGAAGGGCTTCGCGGATCCATTGCAAATGCCACTTCTCATCTTCCATGATCAGGGCCAAGGTCTCGCGCACGGGGGCATCCAGGCCGGGCAGGCGGGCATGGCGGGAATATTGGTTGATGACGCGGCGTTCGAAGATTTGGGTCAGGGCCAGCACTTCCATCAGGTTGGCGGGCATGCCCGCGGCCGCCAGGTAACGTTCCTGGTACGTCTCCTCCAGCTTGAGGGGAACGGCCCCCAGCTTCGCCAGGCAATCGGTCCATAGGCGCGCGTGCTCAGCCTCGTCGGCGAAGTGGCGGGTGAGATCCATCTGGATGGATCCGGGTTTCATGGATTTGGCCAGCCGGCCGAAGAAAAGCGCGCCGGTGATCTCCGAGACCCGGTAGAAACTGAGGAGCCAGATCTGGTTTTCCTTATCCTTCGCGAAGTCCTTAGCCAAGCGTCCTCCCGGTTCCCGCCGCCAACGATAGGTGCCAACCGGCCAGGCGATGCGATACATAACGGAATTCCCGGCGCCCTAACTCGGCCCGCAAGGCGGCCCGGCCGCGGCGGGCCATCGGATCGGACAGGCGATAGTCCGCCAGGATACGCCCGCGGTTGCCCGTATCGGCCTTGAACAAGGCTTCCTTCGCGGTCCATAACCGCAGCAAAGCATCTTCGAATCCGGCGCTTTCGGGCGCAAGGCCGCGAAGGGCCAGGCGCGCGCGCTCCCCGTCGGAAAGGAAGAAGCGGGCCGATTCGCTGCGCAAGGAACGCTCGGCCTCCAGGTCGACGCCCAGGCCTTGTCCGGGCGCGTCCAAGCAGGCGACGGCGACGGCCATGCCGCCGGAATGGGTCAGGGACATATCCGGGGCCGGAAAGGCCAGCCCCGCGGTATCGGGGCCCCTGTCCAGGCGCCGGAGCAGGCGGCGCAAGGCGGCGCGGCCCGTGAGCCAGGAACGCCTCCGTTCCGTTCCATCCAGGTTACGGTAACGCGCGAGTTCCCCCGGGGTGAGCAGGTCCACGGACAAAGGGGAGAAGGCCACGGCCGCGCGCACGTCCAGGCCCAAGGCGCGGCGCCATTCCCCCGCCAATCCGCCGGCCTCGAGGTAGGCGGAGATGCCGGGCAAGGTTTCAATCATGGGCGGCCTCGCGGCCCCAGCGCGTGGCCACCAGGCGGGCGCAGGCGTTACGGAGGAGGGTTTCCGGATCGGGAGCGCGATAAGCGGATCCCATCAAGGCGGCCAATTTGTCATTGCGGATATCCTTATCGATGTAAAGCTGGCGCGCGAACGGTGCCACGCTGGCCACGCTCTGGCGCACGATTCCGCCCGCGAAGTTGCGCACGCCCTCGTCGAGCAAGGCGAAGGCCTCGAAGTCGGAGAAGAGGGGCGGCAGGATGCGGCGCGCGCGGAAACCGGCATCGCGGCCGAATTCGGCGAAGGCGGCATCGACCAGGCGGCCTAAGGTGAGGGATTCCCCGCGCGCATGGGAGGCGTGGTAAATGCCGCGGGGCGCGCCTTGGCGCAGTACGCAGACGGCCGCGGCGGCGGCGAAATCCCCGGTGACGAAATACAAAGGGGTTTCCGGCTTGCCGGGGACGATGGACATGAGTCCGTGGAAAAAAAGCTTGAGGGTATTGTGGAAGGCATTGTACTGGGTGACCTGGCCGAGCTCATTATCGGCGATGGCGGTGGCCAGGCGGCAGATTTTCCAGGGGAGATCCCGGTGGGCCGGCAGGAGGTTTTCGCATTCCCGTTTCGATCGTTCATAATGGTTGGCGAAGCCGTCCGCCTCGGTAAAATGGTCTTCCCCGATGGCGCCGGCCCGCAGGCCGGAGGCGTATACGCTGCTCAACAGGCAGAGGGAAGAGAGCGCCGGGCATCTTTCCGCGAAGGCCAGCAGCTTTTCCGCGCCGCGCACGTTGACCCGATCCGCCAAAGCCGCTTCTACGTTGAACCGGATCACGGCGGCTGCGTGCACGATGCCGGCCACGGCCTTAGCATCGACTCCGACGAAAGGCTCCGGGTCCTCCAGATCGCCTGGTACGAAAGCGAAGCGCGGCGAAGGCCCTCCCAACGCGCGTTCCAGGTCTTCCCGCTTCGCGGCGGCCATGGCCCCGTCGCGAGCGCGGCTCCATAGGATAAGGGGGACATCGGTGGTCTCCGCCAAGCGGCGCGCCACGCGGGAGCCCAGGTATCCGTCCGCGCCGGTGATGAGGATGGCGCCCTTCACGATTCCGCCTGGGGCAAAGGCCAACGGGAAGGTTCGCTTCCGAAGGCTTCCAGAAAAGCGTAGATCCAACGTTCCAAACCGAAGGCGACGCATCCGGAGTAGGCGTCCTCCCCGGCGCGTTTGATCCCGAAGGCTTCGCCGAAATAATTGCGGTGGAAGTTGATGGAACCGATGGCCAAAGGCTCTGAGAGGGCGGATTGGCCGGATGCGGATGCGGCGGCGCCATGGCCGGGAGCGGCTGCGGGGCCACTGCCGGCGATGCCGGTTGCGGCGGTAGGCCCGCGATAAACCATCTCATGTTTGACCGGATCCAATTTTTGCAGCAGGTACTTGGGATTGGCCTTGGGGTTGAAGAAAGGATCGGTCGCCGTTTCCCAGGCGATGGGCAAGCCGATGGAGGCGAAATAGGCTTCCAGCTTTTCCCGGTAGCGTTGCAGGAAATCCTTCACCTCGTCCGCCGTGCCCAGGCAGACGATTTCGCGCATGGAGAAATTCCATTGCCGCCGCAACGGCAGGTAATGGGTTTCGCGACGGAAGCAGGCCGCGCGGGTGGTGAGATAGAGGGGCGCATCCAAGGAGCTTCCTTGGAGCAAGGCGTAGAAATGGTAGCAGGCCGCGGGCGTGAGCGCCTCGCGTACGGGCGCGGCGGCGGCCAACCGGATGCTGCCGTCGTTGCGAAAAGGTTCCCCTTGAGCGAAAGCGGAGAGGTTGGATGGATCGGGATCCAGGGTAACCGGGAAGGTAACCAGGTGCGGGAAGGAACGGAAATAATCCAGGCGCGCCAGGTCCCGGGCGGCGATGAAGGCCGGGAAGCGATGGGCTTCGGCGCCACACTCCGCGGCCCAGGCCTGGAACAAGGCGTCGAGGCGGCGGAACAGACGCAAGGGCGCGCCGCTCAAGGATGTCTGGCCGGAGGGATGCCAACGGAGGCCCGGCAGCTTCTCCGGATCGAATCGGGGGACGGCTTCCATCAGACGTTTCCGTTCCCGCCGAACGGACCGGGTTCGGCGCCGGGATCGATCCCCGCGCGGGTACCCCAGAAGGCGGCATAGATGGACGCGACGTCCTTGAAGGCCCCCGGCTTGAGGCGTTCCACGTCGATGGGAGCGCCTGTCAGGCTTTCCAATTCCAGGATCAGATCCATGACTTGCAGGGAGGTGATGATGCGCCGTTCGAGGATGTGGGTATCGTCGGCGATGTCGGAGGCGGATACCTTGCCGGACAGGCGCGCGATGCGTTCCCGCAAGGCGTCCTTGACGTCCTTCATGAGTTGCGGACGCATCAGAACCAGCCGTCCTTCCACAGGGAGCAATCGCGGCAAGCCGGGCTCTTGTCGTACTGGCGCAGGCTCACCACGCGGCGGATCTCGCGCATGCGTTCCCCGTTCCACAATTCGGCGAGGGTATGCGTCTTCACGTTGCCGATGATCTCCTTGCGCGCCCAATCATGCACGCACATCAGCACGTCGCCGTTATGCAGGATGTTGGCCGTGGAGAAGGGGATGGGGCAATGGCCCATCCACTTGCGGAACGCGTAGCGGCCGGCCTTGTGGGCCCAGGACAGTTCGCTTTCGGATACGCGCATGTCCCGATCGAATTCCTCCATCGCACCGGTGCGGTTGTTGGCGGTATACACGAAGACGGGCACGCCGCGGGCGGCCCATTTCCTGCGGAAGGCGTCCACCTCGGGCATATTGTCCTTCAGGCGGATCAGGCGAACGAACACCCGCGTCCCGGGCAGATCGGCGTTGAGCACGCGGTCCACGCCCGCCATCACCCGTTCGTAGTCCAGGCCGACGCGTACCTTCTTATAGACCTCGGGGCTGATGGCGTCCAGGCTGACGTCCAGCACGTCCAGGCCGCTCTGCTTGATCTTGGCGATGTTGCGGTCGTCCAGGAAAGCCCCGTTCGTCACCAGTTCCACCGTCACCTTTCCCTTGGTCTTCTCCTTGAAGTTCCGGATCTTGTCGAAGATGTGCGGATCGAGGAAGGGTTCGTTTTGCAGCATGGGCACGAAGGTGTCCACCTCCGGATGTTCCGCGATCTCGTCGGTGATCTTGTCGAACAGCCCGACCTCCATCCGGCCGCTGGGGAACACGTCCTTGAAGACGGGATACGGGCACATTTTGCAGGCGGCCTGGCAGGCGTTCACCGTCTGCAATTGGATGCCCATCGGGAAAGGCAGCTTGGCCATGTCCCGGCTCGGGGAATACTGATTGTTAGCCCACCGCATCTTGCCGTACAAGCGCCACTGGTATCGCAGCTTTCCCATCTTCTTGATCTTGGGGGTGGCTTCCATCGGTTTCCTTTGCGGTCCGCGTCCTGGTGAACCGCGGCTTTCAGACCAAGGCGGTTTCGAAGTGCAAGGGTAGGACGTCCAGGGCCGGCCCATGGTAACGGCCCGCGGGCGTGGTCACCAGCGCATCGATGTCGGTGGGCTGGGCCATGAGGCCGCGGAAGGCGGCGCTGAGCGGGTCTTTCTTGTCCAGGCCCACGGAAAGGAACGCGTAGCCGCGGCCGCGGGAGGCGTTATAAGCCTCGATGACCAGGGCCCGCAACACGTTGGCGCGGCCGTCAGCCACGCAGACGTTGACGGCGGTGAGATAACGCAAGGCCCCGCCCGGCGGCGGCAGGGGCGCGGCGCGTAGGAACGGGGCCGCGAGGTTGAAACCCGCGCGGAAGAGCTTGAGGTTGCGGGAGTAGCGCACCACGCGCATTTGCTTGAAGGACTCCTGATCCCAGAAGGCGACGAAGCCCAACAAGCGGCCGCGGCCATCGCGCGCGAGCAGGTAGTCTTCCCAATCCAGGCCGGGGGCCATTTCCACCCAGGCGGCCAGGCTTTCCGGGGAGAACACGGGGGCGAATTGGCGGCCGGGCGCGACCCGTCGCCAAAGCTCCGCCATCTCTTCGCAGTCCGCTCGCGTGGCGCGCCGGATGGAGGCGCCGGTGGCCGTAGGAGGGTTCCGCTTCCAGAGCAGGCTCACGTTATGGGCCCGCAGGGTCGCGAAGCGCGTCAGCTCCGGCATTCCCCGCGGTCCTTCGGCGCGGCGGGCCATCGGCGCATTGCCCCCCAGCACGGTCATGACCGTGGGTACGTCATCGCCGCCGCGTTCGCGGCAATACCCGCGGATGAATCCCGATAGCGCGTCCGCGGCGCCGGACCCGCGTCGGTCGGGATGCACCTTGAGATCGCTGACGTACATGACGCGGGTCTCGGCACCGAACAGGTAAGCGAGACGCTCGGCCCCGGCCATGCAGCCCGCCAGGCCGCCGCCGGGCGCGTCCGCCACGGCCAACCGGAAGTCCTTGCCTTCCATGCGGTTCAAGGCGAAGAAATCCGGCGAGCGATCCACCCGCAGGCCGATGTCCCCTTCCATGGTGCATGCGGCCGACAGATCGATGAGGGCCTGATTGTCCTCCGGGGCCGCGAGGCGCGGCCGCCAGGCGGCGCGTTCCGCCGCGCTTCCTTCCGCTTTCATCATGCCTCCTTACGGATGCGGCAAAAGGCGAAACGGCTCTGCATCAGGCTGCGATCTTTCTTGATCAGCTCGTCCCCGGCGGGGTCGAGGGGGAAGTGGGCCGCGAGGCGGGCGGGTAGGTCCGTCCAGCCAACGAAGTTGCGGAAGCAGAGGATCGCGCCGGGCTTGGCGGTGCGTAGGATTTCCGCGAACAGATCTTCCAGCATGGCCGCATCGTGCCACTCCCCGATATTGGAGAGCGAGAAGCCGTCCAGGCTGGAGGCTGCTTGGGCGCGCAGGTATTCGGTGAAAGTGGCGTCGACCAGCAGCAGGCGCTCGGCGGACCCCGCCGCGGCCGCGCCCCCGTCCTCGAGATAGGGGGGTAACGCGCCGGGTACGGAGGGATCGTAGCGTCCCAGCACCAGGAAGTGCAGGAAATAATTGGCGCGCGCGGGTCGGTGGCGCAGGGTGCGTTCGAACAGCCCGCGGAAATGCCGCGAGAAGCTGGGGTTTTCCACGTTGGCGAAAAATCCCGGATGGTATGCGCGATTGAAGACCGCGCGATTCAGCAACAGGGAGAACAGGAGGCGCCAACGGGGCGTGTCCCATTCCCTTTCGAAAAAGCGGATTTGCGATTCCAGATCCCCATAGGCCAGCAGCCTCCGCATGCGGGATTGCGGATGGATGAGCAAGCGCACGACGCCCACGATGGCGCGCAGGAACTTTTCCGTGACACCGGCGGCGAGGACCCCGTCGGCCACGGCTTTCCGGCGCGCGTCCCAATAAGCGCGGGCGCCGGGGGAGAGCGCATCGCCCAGAACGGCATAGGCGCGGGCGCGTTCGGCCGCGGAGGCGGGCACGGCGCCCAGGAAGGCGCGGGCATCGCCGGGAGATAAGCGGCGCAGGGCGGCGGATTTCAATTCCACCAGATGGTTCTGGGAACGGTTCAGATCGATGGCGGCCACGTGGCCGGCGCCGCGGGCCAGCAGGGACAGGGCCGTGCAACCTCCCGAAGAGACCACTGCATAGCGCCCGCCGGAATGCGGACGCAGGACTTCCAATTCCAGGAGCGGATCTTCGCGCACTTGGGCGAAGAAAAGGCGGTCGTCCCGGGGGGTACCGTGGGCGATACGTTCGGGATTCATGCGGCCCCCGCGGCCAGCATGCCGTGGCGGCGCAGGAATTCCAGGCAGGGGCCCGCGATGGCGGACCGCCGCGCGGCCGCGGCGGGATGGTCGAAGGCTTGGTTGCGCAAGGCCAAGGCGTCCCCGGGCAGGCCCGCGTCCGCGTAGGCGCGGGGGTTGTAATATTCCTTCCAGACGGATTCCAGGTAACCTAGAAGGTACCCTTGCACGCGATCCCGGGCCGCGGCATCCCAAGCGGGCGCATGCTTGGCGAACAGGTCCCGCGCGACCCGGCGGCCGAATGCCAGATGCCGCGCTTCGTCCCGATGGTGCAGGGAATGGATGCGGCGGGCCAGGGGGTGGAGGCGTTCGTCCCGGGCGCAACGCGCGTTGTAGGCGTCCACGATCTCCTCGAAGATCATCACCTTGGCGAAAAAGAGGAAGTCCACTTCGCCCTCGGCCGCGTTCTCGACGGGGAGGAGGGCCATCTTCTTGTCGGGATAGATGCCGCCGGCATAGCGGCGGCAGAAGCCCCCGAACCAACCCATATGGCGGTTCTCTTCCTCCAGGAAATGGTGCAGGTAGGCATCGTGGCCCGGCAGCGCGCGGGTGGGGGACGTCGTCCCGATGCGGTCGATGGCGGGGCCGCGATCGCCGCGGTACAGGCGTAGGGCCAAGCCCGCCACCAGGGATTTCTCCCCGTGCACGTTGAGGCTGAAGAAGTTGACGGCCTCGAAGAAGCTCAGGCGCTTGCGCGCGCCTTCGTCCAGGGCCTCATAGGCCGGCGTACCGTATAGGGACAACAGCTCCGGGGACAAAAACCAAGCTTCCCGATCCAGGACCGCGGGCCAATCGATGGCGTATTCCCCCGCCTGGGCTTCCGATGCCTCGCACAGTCGCGCGAGGGTCCTTTCCCAATTTTCCTCGCTGCTCATCGGCACGCACACCTTTCCAGCACTACGCCCTGCCAATTCAGGCCATAGCCCGACATCAAG
This sequence comes from Fibrobacterota bacterium, assembly GCA_019509785.1. Taxonomy (NCBI): domain Bacteria; kingdom Pseudomonadati; phylum Fibrobacterota; species Fibrobacterota bacterium. The sequence goes on from JAEKLQ010000022.1 coordinate 219,719, forward strand.
AGCAGCAACTTGTCGCCGGAGCGCACGCGGCCCTCCGCCTCCAGCCGCAACAGGTTCACGATATTGTCCCCGCTGATCATATGCGCGACTTCCCCCAGGCTCGGGAACGCCACCTTATCGAAACCGATCCCCAGCAGGCGCGAGAGGATTTGCCAGGCTTTCACGTTCATGTTCTGGGTGACGATTGCCGACAGGTCCCCGGCCTTGAGGCCCGCTTTCGCCAAGGTCTCGCCCACGAAGCGATGGGTATGATTGAAGAAGGTGCCCACCGTTTCGTCGTCCGAGGCCCGGGCCCAGGCCCCGTTGGTGCGCGCGTGGCAGGCCAGGATACGGTAACCCGCGGGTTTCCTGCCCACCACCATGGCCGCCGCCCCGTCCGAGATCAGGTTGTAGGCTTGCTCGTATTTGGCCCCGGGGGGAAAACGATCCGCCGTGACGCAAAGCGCGGACTGCAAGGCCGGTTCGCCCGCCAGCATCAGAGCGGCCAGGCGCAGCGCGCCCAGAAGACCGGTGCAAGCCTGCTGGTTTACGCCCAGGACGAAGGCGTCTTCCAGTCCGAACTCCGCCTGCAAATGGCTGGCCGGGAAGTCCATCAGGTACTTCACGTCCCCGGTGGCCGCGAAGCGGGAGGGATCGCCCAGGTTGGCATTGGCCGGGATGCAGGTCGCGTACAGGAGGGCGCCGGTCCCCGCCAAATGCGGCCGGAGGGGTTCCACCGCGCGGCGCGCGAGATCGTATGCGGTCGTGCCTTCGGCACAGGCATGCTGCCGCGCGAACCCGGCGGCCCGCAGGGCCGCGGCCCCGGAGACCAGCAGGCCGAGGGCATCGGCTTCCTCCACCGTACGTTCCACCTCGCCCACGGCGAAAGCCATGGCGTTCAGGTAGGCGGGCATGCCATCCCTTCCGCTCCGGCCTTGCCGAGCATGGCCTTGACCGCGTCCCGCCTCACCTTGCGCGTGGCCGTGCGCGGGAGTTCCTGTTCGGAAAAGAATACGCGCGCGGGCCGCTTCCAGGGCGAGAGCTCCGCCAAGGCCGCATCGATTCCCATGCCATCGGCCTTGCGTGCCGAACAATCCGGCTGCGGAACGATCACGGCCACGACCTCTTCCTTACCGTCCCGTCCGGGCATGGCCAGCACGCAGGCTTCCTTTACCCAGTCCAGGCGCGCCAGCAATTCCTCCGGTTCCTCGGGGTGGATTTTCTTCCCGCCTTCCAGCACGATCAGGCTCTTGATCCGGCCGGTGATCCGCAAGAATCCGTCCGCATCCAGGCAACCCAAGTCCCCGGTGCGGAACCAGCCCTCGGCATCGAAGGCTTCCGCCGTGAGGTCCGCCCGGCCATGGTAGCCGGCCATGACATGGGGCCCGCGGGTGCGGATTTCGCCTTCCGCATCCCCGCCCTTCGCGTCTTCGCCTTCCGCATCCACCGGGACGATGCGGACCTCGATGCCCGGCCAGGGACGGCCCACGGTACCCGCGCGCGCGCCGTGGGGCCGGTTGGCGCTGATCACGGGACTGGTTTCGGTCAGCCCATAGCCCTGGAAAACGACCAAGCCCAAGCGCGCCAGGAAATCCTCCGTGGCCGCGTCCAGGGGCGCCCCTCCGGAGATGAAGGCGCGCAGATTGCCGCCCAGGGCTTCATGCACGGGACGGAAAACCATGCGCCGCGCCGCCGCCGGAAGCCAGGGGGCCAAGCCCTGCCACGCCGAGAACAAGGCCCGCCGCCACCTGCCCTTGGCCGCCACCGCGGAACGCATCTGCCTGGCCACCAGACGCAAGAAGAAGGGGACCGCGATCATGTAGGTAACCTTGCGCCTACGTAACGCGTTCGTTACCTCGGAAGGAAGGAGGCTCCGGCAATAATAGACGCGCGCGCCCGCGTGGATCACCCCCAGCATGCCGCAGGTGAGTTCGAATAGGTGGTTGAGGGGGAGGATGGACAGGAATCGATCGTCGGAAGTGATGCCGAAGCCCTGCCTCTGGGCCTCTATCTGGAAAAGGAGATTGCCCACCGTGATCAAGGCCCCCTTGGCCGTTCCCGTGGTTCCCGACGTGTAAACGATGAGGGCCAGGTCGGCGCGGCGCTTATCGGGGAAGGGCATCGCTGGCGGCAAGGTATCCGTCCGCAGGGATTCGAGTTCCAAGATGGCATTGCCCGGCGAGCGGAGGCCGGCCGCCATTTCCGCGCATGCGCGCGAGGCGAGGATGACGACAGGGCGGGAATCCGTGACGATGGCGCCGAGTTCCGCCTTAGTGGCCTTTGCGTCCATTGGCACCAGCACGGCCCCGGCGATCTGGACCCCGAAAAAGGCGGCACCCCACTCCGGCCTTGATTCCGAAAGCAAGGCGACGCGGTCGCCGGGGACCACGCCCATCGCCTCCAGGCGCGCGGCCAGGCGAAGGGCGGTCGCATGCAATTCCCGGTAGCTGAAGCGGCCCGATCGCATTCCCGTAACGTCCGACCAGGCCAGCGCGGTACGGTCGCCGTGACGCTGCGCGCGTTCCCGCAGGAATTCCGCGAATCCGCGCCAATGGCCGTCCGTTCCCGCTTGGGGAACGGCGTCCTCCCCGGGCGTCTCTTTCTCCCTGGAAATCCATGTCCGGCCGGAAACGCTTGGCATCCTTTATTTTGGACGCCCAACGGGCCGAATCCGGTAATGGGCTGGAGGCTTGGAATTTCGGGTCGCCGATCCCGCCGCCGACCGGGTGGCGGGCCGGAACCTAATTAAACGGCCACTTCTTGTGGTCTTTGGCCCCGGCGATCAGCGGCGGAGGAAATCCGTCCCGGTAGGGGAGGCTTTCCGGCTCAGCTCCTCCGCCATGGGATCGTTTTCGCTGAGGAAATTCCCCTTGAGGTCCCAATAGGTTTTAACCCAGCGCGAGGGCAATCCGCCGGTCTCGTCCCCGCTGCGTAGATGTTCGACCTCGATGACCTGGATAAGCTTGGCGCGGATATCGTTCTGCATGTCCGTCCTTCCTGGCTAAAGCAGCCAAGGTAGCTACAGGCCGCCCGCCATGTCAGCCCCGGCGGGCCCGGGGCCCCGGCTCAGTCGCGGTAGAATTCGCGTAGCACGCGGACCATCATCCCATGGTCCTCGCTGCCGCACATCTCCCGGGCCGAATGCATGGAAAGCATGGGATTGCCTACGTCCACGGTGGGGATTCCCAGCGCGGCGGCCACGTGCGGCCCGATGGTGGTGCCGCATGCGAGATCGGTGCGGTTGACGAAGTCCTGCGCGGGCGCGCCGGCCCGGCCGCAGAGGGCGCGGAAAAGGGCGGCGGTCTCGGAATTGGTCGCATAGCGCAGGCTGGCGTTGCCCTTGATGACGGGCCCGTGGTTGAGGAGCGGGAAATGCGAGGGCTCATGCTTTTCCGGGTAATTGGGATGCAGGGCATGGGCCATGTCCGCGGAGACCAGATGGGAACGCGCCAGGGCGGCCAGGGAATCGGCCCGGCCCAGCCCCAAGGCCAAAAGGGCCCGCTCCAGGACGGCTTCCAAGAGATTGGAGTTGGCCCCTTGCGCCGAGATGCTGCCCACCTCTTCGTTATCGAAAAGGGCGGCCACCTGGATGGCCCCGTCGCCCGTGGTTTCGGAGCAGAAGGCTTCGAGGACGGCGTGGGACATGGCCAGATTGTCCAGGCGGCCGGAGAAAACGAATTCATCATCCGACCCCCCGTAACATGCCGGTGACGTATCGTAGAGATGGAGCTCGAAGGAGAGGGCGGGGAAGGCCGCGCCCACGGTTTCTTCCAGCCATCCTTCCAGGGAGCGGCCGGGGCCCGGATCGGTCAATCCCAAAACGGGCACCAGATGCCGCTGGGCGTTGAGGATCAGCCCGGTATCGTTCACTCCGCGATCGAGATGGATGGCGAGCTGGGGGATGCGTAGCGGCCCCGATTCCCGGCGGACCAGTTGGCTCTTAACTTGGTTCCCGTCGAGGCGGGAAACCCGCCCGGCCACCCCCAGATCGCGGTCCAGCCAGGAATTATACAGCACCCCTCCGTAGACCTCCACTCCCCATTGCCGGTAATTGGCGGGAGAATCGGGGGCGCGCGGCTTCAGCTTGAGGCACGGGCTGTCCGTATGGGCCCCGGCGATGCGGAAGCGCGGGCGCGAAAGGTCCTTCGGGGCGCGTAGCGCGACGATGCTGCTGCCGTTGCGGATGACGAAAGCGGTTTGGCCCGGGCCCAAGGACCAGGGCTCCTTTTCGTCCAGGCGCGTCGCCCCCAAGGCGGTAAGCCGGTTGGCGGCGGCCTCGACCGCATGGAAGGGGGTGGGGCTGGCGTTGAGGAAAGCGATGAGCGCGTCGGCTTGGGCGTTCCGGGACAAGGGTAACCTCCGTGTGTCCCTTGGGCGAAGGCGCGCGCCGGGGATCCGCGGATAATTATACTAAGGGCGGAGCGGAAGCTGCCGTACCCCTTAGGCTAGAGCGGCTCCGGTCTTAAAGCGGCGCCCCGTCGCCGTCCCCTTCGACCGGCTTCGGCCCGCGGGCATGGGCTTCCAGCTTATCGCCGCCGGGCTCGCCGCCCAGATCCTCTTCCCAACGCTCCTTCGAACCCGAGTCGGGGTAGACTTCTTCCACGTGGGGGTGCTTGCCCGCGCCTTCCGGTTCCAACGAGGTCCATCCGCTTTCGTCCACGTATCCCTCCGTCTTCGATTCGCCGGAGTCAGGGTTTTGCTTGGCCATGATGTTCCTCCTTGCTTCGGCCGCAGAGGGGGCGGCCCTGATCCCAAGATAGGTTCCGCCGGCATAGGAGGGATGCTCCGGATCGAAAGACGGTTCGCAAGCGGAAGGGGGCCGACGCGCGAGGCGGCGATGGGAACCGGCGTAGCGATGGAAAGTTGTCGGTTGGTTTTCCGATTTATCGGCGGCAGGGAAAAATCAACGACGCCGTTGCAGCGCGATCGGCTTATCGAGGATAACCTTGATGATGAATGCCTTCCGCAAGGCTTCGGGATCGGTGAAATCGCCCGGTCCCACCAGGGCCTGCGCGGCCGGCGCGGTCATTGGCGCCGGCGTGGGCCGGGTATCCGAGCCTTCGCTCCGGGATGCTTCATCCCTTTCGTCCCTGTCCGACCTATTCGTTTTATCCGACGGGCGCGCGTCCCGCCGGGTTTCCTGGCGTGCCGTCTGCGGACGCGCGGATGCCGCCTCTACCGGCCTTGCCGGCGCTCGCTGGGGAACCGGGGCGGACCCGGTCGGTTGGGGCAATTCCAATCCGAGCTCGCGCGCCAATTGCTCCAGCAACCCCTTCCCGGCCGGCTTCGGAGCCTCGCGGCGCGCTTGCGCGGGCGCGGCCGGCATTTCGGCTTTACGCGTTTCCGTACGCGGGTTCGCCGGGGAACCGGACTTCGCTTTCCCCTGCTTACGCTTGGAAATCATGCCCGCGACGATATTGAAGACGATGAACGCCAGCACCAGCTGCCAGGGCAGGGACGCGAATGCGATCGGATGCGGCGCGGAAGGAAAGCTTTGCATGGATCAGGTTTTGGGTTTGACGTCCCCGCCGCCGCCGATCTTCTCGCGCATGGAGGTGTCCGCCATGATGTTCTTCATGTTGTAATAATCCATGATGCCCATATGGCCGCTCCGGAAGGCTTCGGCCATGGCCAACGGGATCTGCGCCTCGGCTTCCACCACCTTCGCGCGCATCTCGGCCACGCGGGCGATCATCTCCTGCTCGGTGGCGATGGCCATCGCGCGGCGCTCCTCGGCCTTGGCCTGCGCGATCTTCTTGTCCGCCTCGGCGCGATCCGTCTCCAGGCCCGCGCCGATGTTCTTGCCCACGTCCACGTCGGCGATGTCGATGGAGAGGATATCGTAGGCGGTGCCGGTGTCCAGGCCCTTGCTCAAAACCGTCTTCGAGATCTGGTCGGGATTCTCCAGCACCGATTTATGGTTGCGCGTGCCGATGGTGGAGACGATGCCTTCGCCCACGCGCGCCAGGATGGTCTCCTCGCCCGCGCCGCCCACCAGCTTGTCGAGATTGGTGCGCACGGTAACGCGCGCCACCGCCTTCAGCTGGATGCCGTCCATGGCCACGCCCGCCACTAGGGGCGTTTCGATCACCTTGGGGTTCACCGACATCTGCACGGCCTCCAGCACGTTACGGCCCGCGAGGGAAATGGCGGCCGCGCGCTTGAAGTCGAGATCGATGTTGGCCTTGTCGGCCGCGATCAGGGCTTGCACCACGCGCAGCACGTTGCCGCCCGCCATGTAATGGGCCTCCAGCTCTTCGGTGGAAAGGCGGAGGCCGGCCTTGATGCCCATGATCTTGGATTCCACGATCACCTTGGCGGGCACCTTGCGGAAGCGCATACCGAGCAATTGCACAAACGACACGTCCGCCTTCGACATGAGGGCCTGGAACCAGAGGCTGAAGAAGTTCGCGATGAAGAATATCATCACCAGCAAGATCAGGCCGGCGATGACGAGGGCTATGATTTTAATGTCCATGCGCTTGCTCCTATGGGTTTTTCTTCTCGACCTGGAAGCGGCTGCCCGCTACCGATATCACCGTCACCGTTGCGCCGCGTTCGACGAAGTCGCCCGAGGCCTGGGCTTCGTAAGTCTCTTCGCCGATGCGGATGCGCCCCGTGGGCCTTAAAGGGGTATCCGCCACGGCGGACTCGCCCACGTGCCGGCGCAATTCCGATTCCAGGGCTTCCAATCCGGAGCCGTGCCCCACATCGGTGCCATGGGAGATGGGCGACCGCCCCAGGTATAGGAAACCGAGGCGGATGCAAATGGGGATGAGGACCAGATCGGCCAGGCCCACGGACATGAGCATGCCGTGGCTGAAATGCCGGATGAGCAGGGTCCAGGACCAGGCGAATAAGGCCGCGCAAACCAAGGCCAGCAGCCCGAAAGAGGGCAACAGGACCTCGGCGAAGCCGACCGCGAAGGCCAGCGCCTGCAAGGCCAAAGGAATCCAGGCCTTCATGCTCCGGTCCCTTGGACCGGCCCGGTCCCCGGGACGGGCCCGTTCCCTTGGACCGGCCCCGTCCCCTGGGCCGAGGTTTCCTTGGTCCGCACTACGATGATATTCCCGTCGATACGGCTGACTTCCACCTGCTTGCCGGCTTCGATGAATCCGCCCCGGGAGCTTACATCCACCGTCTTACCGTCGAATACCGCTTTGCCCGAGGGACGCAAAGGCGTTTTCGTGATCCCCATCGTTCCCAATGCCAAGCCGGCCGTGGACGGGACCGTCGCGCGCGCATCGGCGAGAGTCGTATTCGAAATGACCCTGGCTCCCTTGGGCAGATGCGGCAGCAGGAAGCGGGCGCTGACGAAGGGGACGAGCAGCGCCACCAGGGCCGACCCGCAGGTGAGCAGCAGATTGTCGATCAGGCTCTTCCATTCCCAGGGCGCGCCCTTGTCCGGTATGGTGAACGATTGCAGGGATAGGGTGAGGGCGATCAAGAGCACGGCCAATCCCAGCCCGCCCGCAATCAAGGTGCCGGGCAACAGGTAGATTTCCACCGCCACCAGGGCAAAGCCCCCAAGCATCAAAAGCAGTTCGGTATGATTGGCCAGGCCCACCGCGTACTTGCTGCCGAAGACGATCAGCAGGCACACCACCCCGATCACCCCGAAGATGGACAGGCCCGGGGTCTTGAACTCCATGTACAGCGCCCCGAAACCGATCATCATCAGGATGGGCGCGAACTTGCCGATGACCCGCACCAGGCCTTCCGACCACGATTCGGCAGCTTCCGCCATCTTGACGAATCCCTTCGCCTTCAGGAATTCGTCCATGCTCGCGAACGACCCGATGGAAAAGCCGAGTTCGGAGGCCTCGCGATCGGTCAAGGTCAGGAGCTGCCCTTCGGGCACGATGATCTTATGGGATTGGTACTGGGCTTGCCCCTTCGCCCCCAGGCTTTCCCATTGCTTCGCCGTCAGGAAATCCCGCCCGTTCTTGCCCGGCGCGCCGCCCGCCGGTACGACGGCCACCACTCCCAAATCCGCCGTCACCATCGCCTGTGCCGGAAGGCTCGGATAACCGTTGCGTTCGGCCAGGGTACGGAACTTGGCCCGCAATGGCGACTGGATCTTCTCCCCCAGCATGATGATGCCGTCTTGGCCGCCTTGGGTGATGGGGGCGCAATCGCCGATGGTGGTCCCGTTCCCCATGGCGATTCGATTGGCGGACAGGGAAATCAAGGCTCCCGCCGAAATGGCCTTTTGCTCAACGAAGACGTAAGTGCTGCATTGCACTACGCCGGTCAGCAAGTCCACGATATCGAAGGCGGCTTGCAACTCGCCTCCGTAGGTATTCACCTTGAAGACGAGGGCATCGGGCTTTTTCTCCAAGGCCTGTCCGACCGAGCGCTTCAAAAAGGCGTACATACCGAAATCCACATCGCCTTCGACGGGGATCACGATAACGCGCTTGCCCTGAACCGCGCGGGCCTTCGCGGCAGAGTCCGGCTTCTGGGAAGCTGGAAGAACGGAAGCCCTGGCGAGCGGGGCCGCTCCGGAGAGCGGGGCCGCTTCGGAAAGCGGGGTCGCTCCGGAAAGCGGGGTCGCTCCGGAAAGCGGGGTCGCTCCGGCGAGCTGGACCGTGAATAAGGCGGAGATCGCGCAGAGGGCCAAACCCGCGATAAGCGGGAATCGATGGAGCGCGGAGGGAGAACGCATGCGCGCAAAGGTAGTTCCCCTATCCGGCCGGTCAAAACCTGCTGGTCCGAAATCCTCTTCTGAGCGTCGCCTTCGACACATTCCAATCCTCTATCCCGTCTAATCTTTGCGAAAGCGCCGGCGATGCGTAGGCATGCCCATGGCATGGACTTCGCTCTCCCTATCGCCGTTACCCGCACCGGGTCCATCCCACGGGGTCTTGTCCACCCCGGACCCGGGAGCTGGAATGCGGGGCCCGCTCCGGGCTCCCGCATTCCTCTTTTTGTTTTTCGCTCCCATCCCCCTGCACCCCAGCTAACCCATTCAAGCCAAGGGACCTTCACCTATGCGTTCCCGATGGCTATCTTGCAGATCTCCTCTTCTTTTTGTCCCGTTCTCCTGTAATTCACACTACTCAAAAGTCCAAAAACAACGGTTTTAAACCGGATTTGAGTGGCGTATATTTTAAAAATGAGCTATACTGCACTACAGGCCTATGCATCCTCCCGCCCACTCCGTTTTCAACTATACCGATTACCGACGCTACCTGCGGGAGTATTACGCGTGGGCCAAGGCCCATCAGCGGGGATTCTCCCATCGTGCTTTCATGGCCAAGACCGGGATGTCGGGGCCGAATTATTTCAAACGGGTCATGGAAGGGGCGCACAACCTCACCGAGAACAGCATCCCCAAGTTCGCCGCGGCCCTGGGTCTCGGCGAAGCGGAGACGGAGTATTTCAAGAACCTGGTTTACTTCAACCAGGCCGCGACCCTGGAGAACAAGGACAAGTACTTCGGCATCCTGATGGAATTGAAATCGCCGCATTCGCGATACATGCTGGAGAAGGCGCAATACGAGTATTACCGTGATTGGTACAACGTCGCCATCCGCGAGATGCTGTCCTTTTTCCCTTACGACGGTAACGCGGCGGAAATGGGGAAACGGCTGGCGCCCTCGGTGCCGCCCAAGCAAATCAAGGAAGCGATCAAGCTGATGGAAGGTTTGGGTTTGATCGCGCGAGGGGAGGACGGGGTTTACCGGGCCACGGCGAAATTCATCCTGACCGATCCGGACGTGCAATCGCTTTTGATCCCGAAGTTCCATCAGGCCATGACGCGCATGGCGGGCGAAGCCATCACGCGTTTCCCCAAGGAAGAGCGGTACTTCAGCTCGTCGACGGTGAGCATTTCGGAACGCACCTACCAGGAGATCATCGAACTCATCCGCGGCACCCGCAAGGAAGTGCTGCGCAAGGTGGGGGAGGATGCGGCGCCCGACCGCGTGTACCATCTCAACATGCAATTGTTTCCGTTGACCGCCGGCGCGAGTCGAAAGGGGAAAGCATGAGCATCCGGCGCCCCTTCCGCATCGGCGGCATCCGCCCTATCCTCGTCCTGGCGGCCGTCGTGTCGCTCGGCTTGTCCGCGTGCATCATAGGAGGGACGGGGACGGATACCGAAAACGGCGTGACGGACAAGCCGAACCCGGATCCCAATGCTTTGAAGGGTATCTCCGCGCGCGTGACGGATAGCACGGGAAAACCCCTTGCCGGCGTGGCCCTGAGCCTTTTCGATCCGGCTTATCGTCCCGATCTGGGGCTGCTCCCGGAAGCCATCGTAGCCAACAAGCCGGAATCCCTCGTGAGCGATACCGGGGGATACGTGCGCCTGACCTTGAAGGCGGCGGGCAAATTCGTGGTGGAAGGCGTCTTGCAGGGCAGGACCTTGTTCTTCGATACCTTGGCCGTGCCGGACCTGCAACGCGCGGCGATTTACACTTTCCGCGCCCGCGCCCCGCTGGCCTTCCAAGGCAAGGTGAAATTGGCCTCCGGCCTGCGCATCGATTCCGGGCGAGTGTTCATCCGCGGAACGGGGCGCATGGCCAAGGTGGATTCGGCGGGCGGCTACGATCTGGGCCTGCTCCCGGCGGACGCGGAACGGATGGCCTTGGGCGTGCGCTTCGTATCCAGCCCGGCGACCGTGCTGCGCGCTTCCCCGACCCCGCTGTCGATGCAGGACACGGTCAATCAACCCCGCTATTCCTGCAAGCAATTGTCCGGGGATTCCGCCAACAAGGCCGCGGCATCCGTGGTCGCGACCCCGCAGGGCGAGGCGGCCTCCAAGCTGGATACGGGAGTAGTGAACCCGGCCCTGCTATCCTGCGGCGTCTTGGAAGAGGGGACCGTTATCAACGTACCGACCGGAAAATCGGCTTCCGGCACCTTCCCCGTTTCCAGCGAAACCAGCCTGCTGGTTCTGAAAGGGACGGATACCACCACCTATACAAGTCCGAAGGTTTTAGCGCCGGTGGTGGCGCCCTTGGCGCAATGCGTGCCCACCATGGGGAAGGAAAGCACCACCTATTCCGTAGCGGTGCAATCCGGCGCGGCCGCGGGCGATCTGGTGGTGCAAGACTTGGCGCAATCCTGCCAGTCGCCCTAACGATCGCCTTCCATTAAGGCCCACGGCCTCCGCGATGCCGGGCCATCGATCAAGGGATGGCGTACCATCGCTTACGCGATGGTCTTGTTCTCCGCCTCGCTCTTGTTCGCCTTGGAGTAATCGTTTTCCTGGCGCGCGTGGTTGACGGCGTTCTTTTGCATGTAAATGCGGTAAACCCCTTCGGCGTCCAGGCCCGCCGTCATCGCCAGGGACATCCAGAAGTGCAATTGATCGATGATTTCCACCCGGATGTTCTGCATGTCGAGATGATCCTTGGACCACCATTTCCAGAGCAGCTCTTCCTTCAGTTCGCGGGATTCGTCGTCCAGGGCTTGCAGGTATTTGCCCAGCCATTCGTTGACCTTGGTGTTGGGGCCGAGGCCGGATTTCTGGGCTTCGGCGATCAAGGCCGCCATGGTGAGGACCTTGCCCTCGTTGTCGCGGATGTCCTTCTTGGCGAAGATGCGATCGTTGAGTTCGAGCTGGAGGGCGAAGAGTTGATCGAGCTTGTCGGCCATCGGGAACGCCTGGGTTGGGGTGAGGCGGCAAAGATAGCAGCCGGGGGCCTTCGGCGGAATGGGAGTCGCGGCCCCGGGAGGCCCCGAAGCGCGGTCAGCGGGAGGAAAGGGCCTTGACGGGGTACTTCGCCCCCAGGATTTGCCGCTGGCGGGGGACCCAGCGATCTTCCAAGGCCTTGCGGACGTCCTCGTAGCGGGTCTTTTGGCCGGGCCCGGGCAGGCAGATATCCGCGTAGGCTTCCTGATAGTTGCGGGCCACTTCCGGGAATTCCGGCACCAGGGGAGCGGTCGTCAGGCGGTTCTCCACCAATTGCTGGGACGCGGTCTGGAAAACCTCGGCGGTCCAGCCGCCCCCGAACATGAGGCCCAACTCGCCGAGCAGATCCTGGCGGACCGGGACCATGCCGAAGGCGGAACTCTCCAAAACCTGGTTCTCGGTGTTGGACAGGAAACGGGCGAGCTCATACGCCAGCTTAGGGGAACGGGCTTCCTGCGTGACGCCCCACCAATAGCTGCGCGTCGCCACGTTGCGGCGGCCTTCGCGCAGAGGATCCCCGTTGGCATCCAGGAGCAGGGAGTTGCCCTTCGGCATCACGGCGACTCCCATATCCTCGGGATTGGCCAGGTAGCCGGGCAGATCGGCCGACCCGGTTCCGTGGATCTGGAAAGCCTCGCCTTGGGGGACGGCCGATATGTAGAGTTCGCCGGAGCGGAAACCATCCCGGACTTGTTCGTCGCTCCAGCGCTCTTTGATCAGGGCGGGGTTGAGGATCCCCTCGCGAGCCAGCGCCGACTGCCATTGGAACATGTCCGCCACGCCCGCGTCGCTCATGGCCAATAGCCCTTCGGAGGAGGCGCCGGTAAGGAAGCATGCGTCCATCAGGGCCTCGGGAGTGGAAGGCGAACCCAGCGGCCCCAATGCCATGCGCCCCCGCTTTTGGCCCTGCACTTCCTTGGAGTTCCAATACCATCCCGCCACGAACAGATCGAACCAGTCCCATTGCGAGGGATCTTTCTCGAGGGTATAGCCGCGCGGAAGACCTCGGCCGTTGTAGCGCGCCAAAGCGCGGTTGATGTCGTCCCGGCGGATATCCCAATACTGGGCCGCTTCCGCCACCTTGGATTTCAGGTAGACCAGGACGGGGGTTTCGACGTAGCGCGGTAGGAAGTAGGTACGGCCGTCGACCGTTCCCAGGTCCGTGAGGAAGAATTCTTTGCGCGCCTCCGCCAGATCCTTGGGGCCGGCGATGGCGTCGAGGGGCGCGATGAGATTGCGTCCCACCAGGGCCCGCGTCATTGCCAAGGGCGAGGCGACCAGATCGATGGTGTCGCCCGCGGCGAGCAGCTCCGGCAGCTTGGCCGCATCCGGCGCCGGCGCGAGCTCGATGATGCACTTGTGTTTCTTCTCGAAAGCCTTGAGGATGCGCGTCTCGTACAACGCCTCCTGCCCGGGGCGCATGTCCATGGCCACCTTGATGCGTACGGGGGCGGCGCAGCCGGCCAGGAACGCCGCCAGCAATAACGCGAGCCGAGCCGCGGGAATACGACCTGTCCTGCGATTGCGCATGCCGGATCCATTGTAGCGTACGGCATAGCCGTCCCGCCGGACCCGTCGTGGCCGCGCCGTTACAGCATGGCGAGCGGATCCATGTCCGCGCGCAGCTTGGTCTTCTGGGGATGTTTGGGTTGGTAACGTTCCAAGGCCTGATGGAATGCCCATTGCATCTGGTTGGGGGCCTTGCCTTTGGCCACCAGATGCGCCCGGTAATGATCCTTCAACTTCTTCAGCGCGGCGAAGGCGGGGCCCAGCACCTGGATTTCGGCTTGTTCCGCGAAAGGCCGGAATGCCGCCGCGAAGGCGCGCATATGCTCGTCCACCAGGGCCTCATCGGTCCCGGAGATCTCGACCAGGAGCAGGCGGCGGAAGGGCGGATAGTCCAGCTCGCGCCTCCTTTCGATCTCGGCGGCGTAGAAGGCGGCGTAGTTCTCGTCCAGCGCGAAGGCGAGGAGCGGATTATCGGGACGATAGGTTTGCAGGAAGACTTCGCCTTCGCCGTGCCGGCCCGCGCGTCCCGCCACCTGGGTGATGAGCTGGAAGGCGCGTTCCTGCGCGCGGAAATCCGAGAGCCCGAGGCCTGCGTCCGCGTCCAGCACGCCCACCACGTTCACCTTGGGGAAGTCGTGGCCTTTGGCCACCATCTGGGTCCCGATCAAAAGCTTCTGCTCGCCCCGCCGGAAGTCTTCCAGGATGCGCTCCGCCCCGCCGATGGCGGAAGTGGTATCGCGATCGAGCCGCGCGATCCCGGCCCCCGGGAAGATGCCGTCCAGCCATTCCTCGATCTTCTCGATGCCGCGGCCCACGTCCAGCCAATCCTTGCCGCCGCAAGCCAGGCATGGCGCGGAGGCCGGCATCTGGTAACCGCAGTAATGGCAGATGAGCGCGGCGCGGCCCTTATGGTAAACCAGGGGAGTGATGCAATGCGGGCATTCCCGCGGGCGGCCGCAATCGCGGCACAGGCGCCGATTGGCGTAGCCGCGGCGGTTGAGGAAGAGGATGGCTTGACCGCCGGTTCCGATCGCCGTTTGCACCGCCTCGCGCAGCGGGATGGACAGGGGCTGCCCGCCTTGCAGATCGTGCTGCTCGCGCATGTCCACGATGCGCACCTTGGGCTTGGAGGAGCCGGTGGCGCGCGCGTGCATTTCCAGGAGCCGGTACTTGCCCGCTTGGGCGGCATGGTACGATTCCAAGGCCGGCGTAGCGCTTCCCAGAACCACCGGACAGCCTTCGCGGCGGCCCCGCCACAGGGCCAGGTCGCGCGCGTTGTAGCGGGGCGACGCGTCCGATTGCTTGTAGCTGCCGTCGTGCTCTTCGTCCACCACGATCAGCCCTAGGTTATCGATGGGGCAGAGGACGGCGGAGCGCGCGCCTACGATCACGTCGGCCTCGTGCGCGAAGACGGCGCGCCACAACTCGCGGCGTTCGGCGGCGGAGAGATTGCTATGCAAAGCCAAAACCGGCCGGCCCAGGAAGGCGCGAAAGCGCGCCAGGGCCTGCGGGGTGAGCGCGATTTCGGGCAAGAGGACCAGCACGCGACGGCCGAGGGCCAGCGCTTGGCGGGCGAGATGGAGATAGACGAAGGTCTTCCCCGATCCGGTGATGCCGTGCAATAGGAAAGCCTTGAAGCTCGGAGGCGAAAGGGCTTCCCCGATGGCGGCAAGGGCGGAGGCTTGCTCCGGCGTGGGATGGAACCGCAGGGCCGCGGCCGGCGCGCTATGATCACCCATGTCGACGGACGCCGCCTCCGGGGCCTGCACGGGTACCGTCGCAGGGCCGGATTCCGCTGGCCCTTCCAAGCGGTCGACTTCCGCCACCGTCGCCACGGCCTGCTTCCTGCGCGAGCGCTTAGGAGCCTTTGGCAAGCGGACCTTGGCCGGCTTAAAAACCTGGTCCAAGGCCGCCTTGGGCAGGCACGTGGCGAAGACTTGCGGAAGGGGCGTGAAGTAGTAGGCCGAGAGCCAGGCCAAGAGTTCCAGCCAGGCGGCGGGCACCCGGGCCCCGCCGGGGGCCGCGGCTTGGATGGGTTTGGTCCGGAACGCGAGTTCGGGACGGCCGATTTCCAGCACTACGCCGGGAACGGTCTTCGACATGAGGGGGACCTGGACGATGGATCCCGGGGCCAGTTCCGAGGCGGCATCCCCCAAATCGTACCAAAAGGGTTCCGCCATCCCTCCGGCCAGTAATACTTGGGCTCTTAGGGGATTTTCCAAATGGATTTAGTTTCCCACCGTCCCCTATAATATAGTCGCAACCGGATACCCTGATGAGGAACCGCCCGGCGGACTCCGCCCTGAGGGGTCCGCCGCGCCGAACGGGAAGGGACATGCTGAGCCAAGAACCCGCCAATTCCGCGGCGCCCGCGATACCCGCGGCCCCTTCCGTGGCCGCTTCCGGGGTTACTTCCGTGTTACCCCAGGATCCGGATGGCGGGGGCCCGGTCCAAGTCCTCATCCGCGTTTCCGAGGACAAGCTCAAAGCCTACATGGCCTTGAAGCCGCCTGTGAGGAACCCGCCGGCCCCCATCGAGGCAGATTTCCTCCTCCGGCGTTGGCGGGAAGCGCAGCTCGATCCCGAAGCCTTCCCGGAATCGGTCGCCGAAGCGCTCGCCAACGAGTGGAACCAGTCCAAAGCCGAAATGCCGGAGCGCCTGGTGGCCGAGGCCGCCCATCCTCCCGTTCCCGGAGCGGACGCCCGTATCGAGTACATCGTCGATCCCACCCTGACCTTCAGGCCTACGGAAGAAGGCGGCAGCGTGGACTTCCGCAACTTGAACCTGGTGAAGCCTGTCAAGCAAGGACAGCCATTGGCCCGCAAGGCGCCCGCCACCCTGGCCGTCCATGGCATCGATCTGTTCGGCCAGCCGGCCATCGCTCCCGACGGAACGGACATGGAGATCCCCTTGGGCCTCAACACCGGGATCTCCCCCTCCGATCCCGCCACCGTGATCGCCTCGGTCGCCGGCTTCCTGCAATTGAAGGACGGGAAACTCCAGGTCAACGAATGCTTCGTGGTCGACGGCAGCGTCGACTTCTCGACGGGCAACATTTCCTACGATCAATCCGCGGTTATCCGCGGCGATATCGCCGACGGTTTCGCCGTCAGCGTGGGCGGGGCGCTCGAAGTGGGCGGCAGCGTGGGGGAAGCGAAGCTGGTCGTCGGCGGGGACGTACTGGTCAAGAAGGGCTTCGTGGGTTCGGGCCATGGCCTCATCGCCGCCAAAGGCAACGTGACCCTGGGCTTCGCCTCCAACCAGATCATCCGCTCCCACGGCTCCATCACCTTGGAAAAGGAATCGTTCAACTGCCAGCTCGGTTCGCGGAAATCCATCTCCATATACGGAACGCTGGTGGGAGGCTTGGCTATCGCGTTCACGGAAATCCAGTGCCGCGTGGCCGGGAACGAAATGGGGAGCAAGACCGAGCTCGAGGCGGGCCTGGATTACGTCCTCTACGAGAACAAGGCGCTGCTGGATGAAAAGCTGAAGGAACTGACCGCCCACCTGGCCAAGGTTACCCAGAAGCTGACGCGCATCCGCGAAGGCTATCGGACGCGCAAGCGCTTTACCTCCGCGGAGGCCAAGCTCATGCTCGAATTGCGGGACATGCAGGAAAAGATCCAGGCGCGCCTGCCGGAGCTGGAGAAGCGCCGGCAAGGGATACTGGAGCAAATCCGCCTGGGCTACGGCCGCGACGGCATTTGCGTGAAGGTGGATAAAAAGGTGAACCCCGGCGTGGTGATCAAGGTGGGGCCGGAGGTCTTCCGCGTGCAGGAAGAGATGGCGGGGCCGAAAATCTTCCTGTTCAAGGAAGGCCGTATCAAGGTTCTGTGAAGGCATTCCGAAAGGCTTGAGCAATGGCGATGGACCCGATCCCGGATGAGGACAAGGATCTCCGATCCATATTGGAGATGAACCTCGACGGCCTGGATACCCTGGGGGTGGAGGATAATTCCTTCCGCTCCGCGGGGCCGGCCGAACCGATGACCCTCGAGAAGCGCATGTCGGGAAGCGCCCGCCTGACGCGGCTGCAGGCCCAATGGGAAAAGGGCCAGACCGGGGACGCTCCCTCCGGCCTGCCGTTCAACCGCGGACTGGTCCAAATCGAGCCCGCCGAGCGGACCCTGACCTATAAGGCCACCGTGGTCAAGACCTGGGATTCCGCGGTGCAGGACGCCAAAGGGATCTACGATTCCATCTGCCTGGGGGAGATGGCCAATCTTTCCCAGGTTCGCACCCTGGTCGGCTCCTTCCTGGACGTGCTCGAAAAGGATCGCAACATCCTGTTGGCCCTTTGCCTGTACCAATCCCCCAACCTGGCCGAATACCTCTACCGCCATGGGGTGAACATGTGCCTGGTCTCCCTCGCTGCGGCGACGGCTTCGGGCTATTCCAAGGGCCAGGTGCTGGAAATCGGCCAGGCCGCCCTCCTCGCCGACGTGGGCATGGCTATGGTCCCGGAAGCCATCCTGCTCAAGGCCGGTAAGCTTACCGAAGAGGAACTGGCCGAGATCCACCGCCATCCCGCGAACAGCTTCGCCCTCCTGGAGAAGATCCACGACGCGTCCGATTATATCCTGGCGGCGGCCTACCAGCATCATGAACGCCTGACCGGAGCGGGCTATCCGAAGCGGCGCTCCCAGGCGCAAATCTCCCAGGTGGCACGCATCGTCGCCATCTCGGATACGCTCTGCGCCATGGTCCATAAGCGCTCGCATCGCGACGCGCTCACTCCCCAGATGGCCCTCGACAAGGTCATCAAGATGGGCCAGATGAACTTCCTCGATCCGGTCCTCATCCGCAACCTGCTGCGCTACCTGTCCGTCTTTCCCATCGGGACCTATGTGGAGCTCGTCTCCGGCCGCATGGGCCGGGTGGTGGCGGCGCATCCCGAGGATCCTACGCGTCCCGTCATCTCCATCCTCCGCAACGAAAAGGGCATGCCTCTGCCCATGAAGCAGATCCTGCAGGTCGACTTGATGAAGGAGAAAAACGAGAAGATCATCAAGGTGGTGGATGGGGAAGCGGAGAAGTTCAGGCCCTTAGACGGATTCTGAAAACCCCGGCTTCATCCCTTTGCGTCGGAGTCCCATACGCATTCGCCCTCCGCATCCCGGGCCGTCCCCTGCGTATGATGCCGAAGGGCGGGCCGGGCCGGCCATGGGCCGGGATCGTATGTTATTGGGATGCAACCGCGAATCATCTATCAAGTGGTTCCCCGCAACGACGAATGGCATGTGGTGAAAGGCCGTAACGAATGCGAAGGCCGTTTCAAGTCCAAGCCCGATGCGGTGGAATTCGCCCGCTTCCTGGCGATGCGGGAAGCGGTGGCGGAACTGCGCGTGGCCAAGCTCGACGGGTCCATCCAATCCGAATACACCTTCGGCAAGGATCCGCACGAAGTGGAAGGCTGAACGCGCGGGAACGATCCACCTTTCCTTAGCGTTCGTCGATTACCCTTTTAAAATCCGGATCCGGGAGGAGCAACATAGCTACCATTCCGCTCCCCTGGTATCGGCAATCGCGGGTTCACCGTACACAAAAGTGTACGGGCCTGCCGCAGCGCATACTGATGCGCTCCTAATGGAACCGTAATCTCGAAGTACTCCAGGTCCGACCTCGATTTTGTCGGAATGTCTCTACATTCCGTTACTCTACGCGAAAATAATCGAGTAATTAGAATGAGGAACCCAAAACCACTTCCCGGGAGCTCTGGAATTTTATGAAGACGGCAAGAATTTTTTTTGGCATTCCGTTCGCCATCGCCTTAGGATGCCAAATCCCTGCCATGGCCGAGGATGCCGCTGCTTCCAAGCCCGTGGACCATGCGGCCGCTCGTCAAGCCCCCGCCCCCGCCAAGGATTCCTTGAAGACGCCGGAGGCTTCGCCCGCCCCCGACATGGCCGCGCTGCAGGATCCCTTGCTCCCCGCCATCATGAGCCCGGGGGAGAAACTGATGTGGGGCAAGAACGGGTTGATGCGCAAGATAGGGGCCTTTCCCTTGACGGAAGAATCGCGGGAAAAGGAAATGAGCCTGCGCCGCACCATGCTCACCGTCCATGAAATCGGCGGCTTCATCACCTTGGCTTCCATGCTGACGACCGTGGTCTACGGGCAGTTGACCTTGAACGGAAACCTCAGCCTGGGCGAAACCCATCAGGCATGGGCCACTGCCACCATAATTTCCTACTTCACCACCGCCTCCCTTTCCCTGCTGAGCCCGCCGCCTATGGTCCGCAGGAACGAATGGAATACCGTATCCATCCACAAGGGCTTGGCCATTATCCATTTCACCGGGATGATCCTGACGCCCTTGCTCGCCGACGGCATCGCCCAGGAGGAACGCGGCTCCTCGAGCCCGGCCAAGATCAACCGGGACAAGGCCCACATCCACCAGATATCCGGCTACATCACCACGGCCACGTTCGCCGCGGCGATGATGGTCATCACCTTTTGAAAACGGGAATCGAAATGCGCATTTGCTCCGGTATGGTAAAATCATTGATCGTCTCGGCGCTGGCCGTGGGCGCGGCCGCGCAGGCGAAGACCTATGAGGCCATCAAGGGGGAGTCCTCCTTGAGCTATGGTCTGGTCCATCCCATGCATCATATCACCGGGGTCAGCCGGGATTTCCTGTGCCAGGTGGATCTGTCGCCGGACACGGTTTCCTCCCATATCAAGGTCAGCGCCGCCATCAGCAGTTTCGACAGCAAGAACTCGAGCCGGGACTCGCATGCCATGGAAATGGTGGAAGCGATGAAGTATCCCAAGGTGGAGTTCTCCAGCGATGCCGTGAAGCCGGAAGGCGACGGCTACCTCGTATCCGGCAACCTCACCTTCCATGGGATAACCCACCCCGTCAGCTTCCATGTCACGCCGAAATCCGCGGGCGGCAAGGAGGAAATCATCGGCGAGTTCGCCGTAAAGCTCTCCGATTACAAGGTCGAGCGCCCCAGCTTGCTATTCGTCCGGACGGAAGACAAGCTCACCATCCGCTTCGATTTGTTCGCCAAGCCCTGAGGGACGGAACACCAGGATTAATGGTTATAGGCCTCCTCGCCGTGCACCGATAGATCCCGCGGCCCGAACGTCGTCGAGCTTATGTGGCCTGATGTTGGCTTCGATTTTCTTCACCTGACAATTGCCTTCGTAATCGTGGGCGCCAAAGGTAATTGTCAATCTTCGGGCCGGTCACCCTACTTTCCTCTGCCATCGGGTAAATAAATGTCAGGACCGGCTCCGGGTCCGGACCCGGCATGCGGGTTAATACAGTATCTTTCCCGCGTCTGTTTGCTGGGAGGACCCATGGGCTTGAAGGTCGTCGTAACCGGCGCGACCGGAATGGTGGGAAAGGCGGTCTTGCTGGAATGCCTGGATAGCGCCGCGGTGGAGCAAGTGCTCGCCATCGGCCGCCGGCCCATCGGCATGAAGCATCCCAAGCTCTCGGAGCGGCTCCTGGCCGACATGTCCGACCCGGCCTCCATCGCGGACGCCCTCTCGGGCGTGGATGCCTGTTATTTCTGCCTGGGGGTTTCGTCCATGGGGATGAGCGAGGCGGAATATTCCCGCTTGACGTACGACCTGACCCTGGGTTTCGCCAAAGCCCTGGCGGCCTCCAGCCCGCAAGCGGTCTTCTGCTACGTCTCCGGGGCGGGTACGGATTCCAGCGAGAAGGGAAAGCGCATGTGGGCGAGGGTGAAAGGCAAGACCGAGAACGCCCTGCAACGCTTGCCCTTCAAAGCGGCCTACAATTTCCGTCCCGGGTTCATCCGCCCCATGCGCGGGGTCGCTTCGCGCACGAAGACCTACCAGGTCCTCATCACCCTTTTCCGCCCCCTGTTCCCGCTGCTGGCCTTGTCCAAGGCTTTCGCCACGGATAGCGTCACCCTGGGTCGGGCGATGCTCTACGTAACCCAGAAGTTACCCGAGGGACGGTTCGTGGAAAGCGTGGATATCAATCGTTACGGCAAAGCGGGCTAGCAGAGGCCGGAACCGGTAAGCCCGGCGCGAGCCGCCGGCTCGCGCGAGCGGCTACGCGGCTCTAAGCCTGGACGTACGACCCCGCGGCTACATCCTCCAGGATGCCCGGCCGCGACGGCTTCCAACCCAAAGCCTGCTTCGTCTTATCCGAGGAGATGATCTGGTTGGCGGCCAAGGCATCCGCGAAGGGGCCCATGGCCTTCCTGGCTTCTTCCACCGTCACGGAGGAAACCTTCGCGCCCTTCCCGCCCGCTTTGGCTGCGGCTTCCGCCAACTTACGCACTTCCACTTGGCCCGAGATCCCGTGCCATACGGCGCCCGCGGCCGGCTTGGCCAAGGCCTTAACGTATAGATCGGCCAAATCCTCCACGTGGACCGTGGGCCATTTCTGATTGCCGGCGCCTACGTAACGCACTTCCCCTTCGCGTCCCGCCGCCACCCACATGGCGGGGATGCCTCCGCCCCGGCCGTACACGATGCCGGGACGCAGGACCATGCCCTTCATGGCTTTCGCCGTCAGCGCCAAGATCTCATGGGCAGGCCTCCACGCGACGATGCCCAAGGGCGAGGTGGGGGAGGATTCGTCCGCCGGCGTCGCGCCGGTCTGGCCCAGTACCCATACGCCGCTGGTGTAGATGAACGGTTTGTTCGCTCCGCTCAAAGCATCCAGGATGGCTTCCACCGTGGCGCGGTCGGACGTCGCCATATTCGCGTCGTTGGTGGCGGCCATGTGGATGACCGCATCGCAGGTGCGGGCCACGGTGGTGATGGTTTCCTTGTCGGTGAGCTCGGCTTGCACCACGGTCAAGCCGCGGATACCCAATTTCTTAGCGGACTCCTCGTTGCGCGCCATTCCGGTCAGGGAGTGTCCGGCCGCTTTGAGCGCGTCAGTAACCGCGGTTCCGATGTACCCCGTCGCTCCCGTGAGAAAAACCTTCATCATCCGCTCCTGGAATTTTTTCGTTCCTGAGAAGATAGGTGTCGTAACGACTAAATGCGAGGGAAAAGGGGGGTCGCTTGCCACCTTTGGGACCGGCTGGGACGAATGGCGCGACGGCATGGACGCCGGCCGGGGTTCAGATGAGCCGTTTGCCGGTCTTGCCGTCTTCCGTGGAAGATCGCCGGCATTGGCGCGACCCCATCCTTGTCGATGCGGAGGTAACTTGGGGCACGGCTACTCGACGATTTTCAATTTGCGGCTTAGCAAATCCAACATGCGGGGTTCGCCCCCGGCCAGACCGGGCTTGATTTCGATGTGGTACAAGGCGTTCTTCCGCATCCCGAGGAAGAAGGAAGCCGTTTCCGATTCGGAAAAGGCGAACGCCTCCAAGCCGTACTGGTCCTTTCCGTTGACGCGGTCGGAACCCGAGTGGCCGTCTATTAATTCCTGATACATGTGCGCTGCGGCGGGATGCCGTATGTAATTACTGTACCCCGAGACCACTTGGTAAACCTTCCCATCAAAGGCGTAGGCTTCGGTGAAAGTCGCATACGAAACGTAGGTGCCTTCGGATGCCTTGTAGCGGTTTCGCTTCCCCGGTTCCAGATCGCGCGGTTCCGCCCCGTGGCCCAGGGCGATTTGCAAATCCTCGGCGCTGGGGAAGCGCATAAGAATGGCGGCATTGACCGGCCGTTCTTTGGGCCAAAGTTTGTACACGTAGAACCCTGTCGTGGCCAGCATCAGCAGGGCGACTTGCAACATGAGTTTGGAGGGACGGTATAACCCCAAGTACCAATACCATAGGCTGCCCCGGCTCGCGAACCAGGCCGCGACAGGCTTGCGAAGGATGCGGAAAGAGACGTACCAGACGGGCACGATCGGAACGAGCAGGGCCGCGGCGCCCACGACTCCGTTGCGATCGCTGCTGAACAGCATTACTATGAACAAGGCGCCGATCACCGTGGCGCATGGGAATAAAACGCAGGCGAGACCGATCAGGATCCGGGATTTCCAGGACATGGTTGGCAAAGATATCCCATCGGCCGGAATTGCCAAGGGCCAATTCCAATGGTGGTTTTCAAGTAGCGCCAGGGCTGCCGGCAGGAACCTTCTGCCCGGCTAGGGCATCCTTTAAGCGCTTGGCTTGGTTGAAGTGCCGCTTCTCATGCTCGACCAAGATTGTGATGCAAGCCCGCAGCGAGTAGGTCACGAAGGGGCCAGCGGGCGAGGTGATGATCTGCTTGTCCAAATCCTCCTCCCGGATCGCCTTCAGCTTTTCCGTCAATTGCGCGTTCGAGGTCGCGACTTCTCCCGCCAGGTTGCGGCCGTAGCGGGAGCTGAGGGGCATAAAGACCGGGAAGGTCTTGGATTTGCCTTGGGTCTCGGGGGAAACCGCCTTCAGGATCATCTTGGCCCAGAAGGTCGGGAGGAAAGGGATCCGGCTCCAAGCGTTGCGGCGATGCCGATTCTGGGCGACCGCGTCAAGTACATTATGATAGGACCGGTTGCACTGGATGATATGGTCCAGGCACTCGTTGATGCTCCACGCCTTCTCTTCCGGCTTGAGATCCGCATCGGCCGCGGACAAGTCCGAAAATTCCGCCGCGAATTTACCCGAGAGATCGGCGAGTTCCTGGATTTTCCGTTCGATGAATTTCATGGTTGGCCTTTAACGGACAATTTTCATTGTCCTGTGGAAATCCGCGGTTTTGAAGTCGACGAAGTATAGGGAACCGCGCAAACCCTCCGGCAGAGGCACGGAGTGGGAGCCGGCATCTAGGGTCGCATCGATTAATCTCGAAAGCATCCTGCCCTTAAAATCGTAAAGCCGGATCGCTACATGGGCCCTTTTCGGAAGCCCGAAACGCAAGGATTGGTTCCTGCCATCGCTGAACCGTTGCAGCTCGAAGCCCATCGGCGCCGGCCCGTCAGCGATCCCGGTTGGCCCATATCCCGGTCGATTGAGCGCGTACAGGATGCCGTTGAGGAATAACTTATTCCAGTTAGAGCCTGAATTCCACGTATCGGCGTTATGGCCGGGAGCCAATCCGAAATAGCGTCCTCCCTGATAGTTGTGCCTGTAGACGAAGGGATAAAAGGACTGCGTTTGTCCGGCCGGGTAATCTTTAGCGTCGGCCCTGATCAACACCTTGTAACTCGTGTCGGCCTCGGTGAAAAACAAGCTGTCGACCCGGACCTGCTGGTTGTCGGTAAAATCCTTGGGCAGGCCCATGGTCAGGAATTCATTCGGGTCCGACACATGGTAGGTACTGCTCTGCGGCCCGATATCGTTCACGTACCGCAGGCCCATGAAGGTCCGGACGTACCATGGCCAGTTGCTGTTCATCCTGGTGTGGGCGTGCACGCCGACTACCCCTTTCCCCGAGAGCACCCAATCCTTGAACGCCGAATCCTGATCCGCGCTCATGGTATCGCTCAGTCCCGTGGAGGGATTGGCCTTGTTGTACGCCTCGGGGTACATCAGCACGACCGCGGCGTATTGCGCCAGATTGGCTTTGTTGAATGACGTCAGATGAATCGTGGTATCGATCGTGAAGGCGTTTGACGAGGCGAATCCCTTCATCAACGTCATGGCCGCAGCGATGCCGGCCGCGTGGCCGCTATAGGGGAGGGAATCCTTGAACACCAGTATTTTTTCGCCATTAGCGGAAATGGAGGACGGTATCGACAATGCGAGCAAGGACAACACCATCGCGCGCCCGAAAACCCTGCTTAGCATATCACCCGCCCTTTTTGAGGCATAATTTATCGTTTCGTTTCGATAACTTACCCTGACCCGATGGGTTCGGGATGGGGTTTTTTAGCCTATACAATCATGGGCATCGGGCAAACTGAAAACGGAGGGAAAAGCATTATATAATCCAAGAGGAGGCAATATGCGCCGATTGATTTTATTCTGCATGTTCCCGGTCTTAGCGTTCGCCCAGATTGCGCTTCAGGCCGGCGGGCAAACCGCAGCCTTCACGCTAAAGGCCGGCGGCAAGGCTGCCTGGAACATCGCGGGCGCCCCGATCGGCAATTCCCCGAAAGCGCCGGTTTCGGATTTCCGCATCAGCATGGCCGGAAACAAGCTTTTCGTACAAGCGGGTACTAAAGGCTTGCTTCGCCTGGTCGATAGCCGCGGACGCATCGCTGCCACGCTGGCGGTGGATCATGACGGGTATGCGGCATTGCCGCACGGACTTCCAATCAGTATTTACGCGGCCAGATTCGAGGCGCCGGGAATGCGCCCGAGGATCGCGAAATTAGCGGTGGTACGATGAAGATTTTATTCATGATCCTGGTATCGGCCTCTCTCCTGCCGGCCATGACGCTCAGCGTGGATAGCGTCACGGTTGACAGCGTTTGGAACAGCGATAGTGGCGGCGTGGCCCGGCGTTCCTGCCTGGTCACTTTCGTGCCCAAGGGGGATGCGCAGTATGCCTGGTGCGCTCCCTCCGTTTCGTTTAACGGGGGCTCAACCTGGTTTGCGGACTCCATCGTCTGCGTGAACAAGGCAATTGATACCCTGCTTCCCTGCGGCAAGAAAAAAACCATCACGCTACGGATTAAAGGGGGCGACCGGAACGATGTCGCCATCCGCATGACCGCCAAATTACTCGACTCGTCCGGCCACTATGAGGTGGACTTCGCCAAGATGCAAATCGAAGACCCTTTGTCCGTGGGAGGGTTGTGGTCCAACAATACTCAGGGCGTTGGAGGCAACGCGGCCCCGCTTAACCTCACCAGCATGCGCGTAGCCTTGGCCTCGGATGGTGTCACGCGCATCGCCATGGAAAACCACGGGGGCATCGAGTACGACGACAGCTTCGCTTTTATCCCCGGCTGGGGCGCCAACCAGTTCCTGGAAGCGGTGATCTATAAGGCCGCCGGCTACAACCCCAACGCCAGCGGGTCGAATCATGAATTGGAAATCATCCTGGGTTGCCGGACGGCCAGCGGTATCCATCGCTGGAACGAATTTCTGTTCAACTCGGGCGGAGGGGTCGATATCGTGAGCCTTGACGGAGGTCCCAGCGCTTTCACCTCCATCGGGGTAAGCGCCGGCGCCGCCCGGATTCCGGTAGACGGCGACGTGTTCCGCGCCACCAAGATCGGCAATGCGCTGAAATTTTACCAGAACGGCGTTCTGATTTGCAGCTATACGGGCCCGCTGGCCGCCGATGGCAGCGGGATCGGCATCGGCGGGTTTGTCCGCCCGGACGGCTCGGTGCACAACAAATACGGGTTCCGCCGGCTTACCCTGGGCAATCTCTAGGCTTGTCGGCGGGCCGCGCCCGGATCGCCAGAACGGATCACCAGCATAAAAAAAGCCCCCGGAGTCTCCTCCAGGGGCTTCATCTTTTCCAATCGGCTCAACGGCCGACCGGGACTAGTAGCGGTAGTGGTTCGCCTTGTAAGGCCCTTCCACCGGCACGTTGATGTAGTCGGACTGCTTCTTCGAAAGCTTGGTCAGCTTCACGCCCAGCTTGTCCAGATGCAGGCGGGCCACTTCCTCGTCCAGGTGCTTGGGCAAGGTGTAGACCCCCACTTCCAGCTTCTTGGTCCAGAGTTCGATCTGCGCCAGCGACTGGTTAGTGAACGAGGTCGACATCACGAAGCTCGGATGGCCGGTGGCGCAGCCGAGGTTCACCAGGCGGCCTTCGGCCAGCAGGTAGATGCAATGGCCGTCGGGGAAGATGTACTTGTCCACCTGGGGCTTGATGTTGACGTGCTTGATGCCGGGCCAGCCGCGCAGGCCGGCGATGTCCACTTCGGAATCGAAGTGGCCGATGTTGCAGACGATGGACTGATCCTTCATCTTGCTCATGTGCTCGGCGGTGATGATGTCCACGTTGCCGGTGGTGGTAACGAAGATGTTACCCTCGGCCAGGGCGTCCTCGACCGTGGTCACCTTGTAGCCTTCCATCGCGGCCTGCAGGGCGCAGATGGGGTCGATTTCGGTGACGATGGTGCGGGCGCCGAAATTGCGCATGGACTGGGCGCAGCCCTTGCCCACGTCGCCGTAGCCGCAGATGACGGCGATCTTGCCGGCGACCATGGTGTCAGTGGCGCGCTTGATGCCGTCGGCCAGGGATTCCCGGCAGCCGTAAAGGTTGTCGAACTTGGACTTGGTCACCGAGTCGTTCACGTTGATGGCGGGGACGAGCAGCTCGCCCTTCTCGAACATCTGGTACAGGCGATGCACGCCGGTGGTGGTCTCTTCCGAAACGCCCTTCCAATCCTTGACGTAGCGGGCCCACATGCCCGGGGCTTCCTTAAGCGTCCGCTTCAGGAGCTTCAGGATCACCGCTTCCTCTTCGGAACCGGCCTTGCGGTCGAGGAAGGAAGGATCCTTCTCGGCCTTGACGCCCCAGTGCAGGAGCAGGGTGGCGTCGCCGCCGTCGTCGACGATCAGTTCCGGTCCGATCAGCTCGCCGTTCTTGCCCGGAAAGCTGAGGGCGGCCAGGGTGCATTCCCAGTACTCTTCCAGGGTCTCGCCCTTCCAGGCGTAGACGGGGGTGCCGGCCTTGGCGATGGCCGCGGCGGCATGGTCCTGGGTGGAGAAGATGTTGCACGAGGCCCAGCGCACGTCGGCGCCGAGTTCCTTCAAGGTCTCGATGAGCACGCCGGTCTGGATGGTCATGTGCAGCGAGCCCATGATGCGAACGCCCTTGAGGGGCTTGGTCTTGCCGTACTTCGCGCGGGTGGCCATCAGGCCGGGCATTTCATGCTCGGCGATCTCGAGCTCCTTGCGGCCGAAGTCGGCCAGGCTCATATCGGCGACTTGGAAGTTGCCCCAAGTGGGGGCGTTGTACTGGGACTGCTTGACGCCCTTGGGCGCTGCCTGGGTCATGGTCGACATGGATTCGTTCCTTTGTTGTTCCGTTAATTCCTGAATATGAAAAGGCCCGCCGCGTATCCTACGGGCGGGCCGGGAGGGATTTAGGCCATCACCTTTTCGGGCTTGCCCGCGGTGAGCTTGGCGGCGGAAGCCTTGAGGGCCTCGGCCTTGTCGGTCTTTTCCCAGGTGAAGGCATCGCCCTTGCGGCCGAAATGGCCATGGGTGGCGGTCGCCTTGTAACGGGGCTTCAGCAGATCCAGGGTGCGGATGATACCGGCCGGAGTGAGGTCGAAATGCTCGTGCACCAGGGCCTCGAGGGCCTCGGTGGAAAGCTTGGAGGTGCCGAAGGTATCGACGTAGACGGAGACGGGCTTGGCGACGCCGATGGCGTAGGCCACCTGAACTTCGCACTTGGTGGCCAGGCCGGCCGCCACGATGTTCTTGGCCACGTAGCGCGCGGCGTACGCGGCGCTGCGGTCCACCTTGGACGGATCCTTGCCCGAGAAGGCGCCGCCGCCGTGGCGGCCCATGCCGCCGTAGGTGTCCACGATGATCTTGCGGCCGGTGAGGCCGGAGTCGCCCATGGGTCCGCCGACCACGAAGCGGCCGGTGGGGTTGATGTAGAACTTGGTGTTGGCGTCGAGGAGGTGGGCGGGGATGGTCGCCTTGATGCACTTCTCGAGGATTTCCTTCACGAGGGTGGCGTGGTCCACTTCCTCGCCGTGCTGGGTGGAGACCACGATGGCGTCGATGCGCTTGGGCTTGCCGTCGATATACTCGACGGTGACCTGGGACTTGGAGTCGGGACGCAGCCAAGTGAGTACGCCCTTCTCGCGTAGTTCGGCCAGCTTCTCCATCAGGCGATGGCTGTAGTGGATGGGCATGGGCATCAACTCGGGGGTATCGTCGCAAGCGAAGCCGAACATCATGCCCTGGTCGCCGGCGCCCTGTTCCTTGTGGAGGCCTTCGCCTTCGGTCACGCCCTGGGAGATGTCCGGGGACTGCTTGTTGAGGGCGACCATGACGTTGCAGGTCTTGGCATCGAAGCCCCATTCGGCATTGGTATAGCCGGTGCGGGCCACGGCGTCGCGAACGACCTTCTGGAAGTCGATGTTGGCCTTGGTGGTGATTTCGCCGGCGATAATCACCATGCCGGTGGCCAGCATGGTTTCGCAAGCCACGCGGCTCTTGGGATCCTGCTCCAGCATCGCGTCGAGGATGGAGTCGGAGATCTGATCGGCCATCTTATCGGGATGGCCCATGGATACGGATTCGGACGTAAAGAGCTGTCTGGACATTACGGACTCCTGCTGATGGTTCCAAGCGACCCGGGTCGCCCGCGGCCAAATTATGGCCCTCTTTGGTAAAGGATACAATATTTCCAATCGAGATGCATCGGTTTATCGCGATGGATTGATATTTCCTATCTGATGCCGGCTTTTGAATGAAAAGTCGGGAAATTTGACAGAAAACAGACCATCAGAGGTTTAAATCCCTCCCCTCATCCAATTTCAGGGAGGATGCCTTTGGCATGGTATTCGATGTGCAGACCGGATATGAAAAAACCTTTCCAATTCTTCCTCTTAGGCATCATATCCATCGTCAGCGTATCCAAGTCACTAGCGGTCCCGGTACTTAACTCCTCGAACCTGTACACGATCAGCTCGGACGCGGCAGTTGGATCAACCGTCCAATCCACCAGCCTGACGAGCGGCGCAGCGGCAATATCCTCCGATCTCGGCACGGTTTCCGAATCGACCCAGGGGACGGTTTCGTCTTCGGCGAACAGCTTGACGATGAACTACGCCTTTTCCGAGCATCTCGACGCCCCTCATCCTACCCTGGTTTCATATTACGACTACTGGTACGGGTACGTCAGCTTTCTATCCGGCGATATGTACTCCCAATCGCTGGTCAACGGGACCTTCACTTTGGATGCCGCAGATGTCGGATACACCTATTCCATGACAGCCGATTTCGACCAGACCGGTACTTCCCAGATGGTGCTCTTCGCCAGTCTCTACGACATTACCGAGTACGGAGCTCTGTACGATGATTTCCAGTTCACCAATGGCTCGACGGACGGTAGCATGGGACTGGGAACGGGGGCCCAATCATTCAATTATCCTACCGTCGGCGCTACTTCGGGGGACCTGATCGCAGGGCATACCTACGGTTATTCCATGTCCAGCTATATCCGGCATTGGCAGGCCGCCGATGGCGAAACCGCAACGGATGCGCAAGGGACTTTCGCGATGAATATCCAGGGACCGGCTCCCGAAGCCGTTCCCGAGCCGTCGAGCTTGGCCTTGTTAGGCCTCGGAGCTTGTGGTATCATTTTCGCCGCCCGCAAGCGGACCTCTTCCCGCGCCTAATCGCACTTCGACGCCGGACCTCGACTAATGGCCGGCCCCGGATCTTTCCCGTCAGGCCCTTGGGTTTTAATTGGCTACGCCCAGCTTAACGCCCCAATACCATTTGGACGGAGCGGCCACCGGGGACTTCTTTGAGAACCTAATCCATGCCCGATTTGGTTTAGGTCCCTTCGATTCGGCTCCCTGCTTTGTCGCTTTAAGCCCGATTATAAAGGTCTTGATATCTTGTGCGAAAATAAATGAGCGCTTCGAGTAATTTTGCGGAAATGTGCCCAAGAATATGGAGAAATACTGCCGACGATTGAAATTTCCGACTTAAGTTACTTCCTATACAAATTTTGAAGACGGCATCGATTTAAGGGGTATACCGTGAAATCCAACCTGGGCCGAAGCCTCCTTACAGCGACAATGTTCTTTTCTCTCGTCGGAACCGGATTCGCGCAAACCCAGGACGGCGGGATCTATGTATCGGGCCTCCCCAACAACGCCCTTACGGCTGACGAAGCCAAGGATGGATATGAATTGCTTTGGAACGGCAAGGACTACACAGGCTGGGTGCTGAACAACAGCAAGTCCAATCCCGGCGCTCCCGATGCCGCCGGCAACTGGACCATCGTGAACACCAAGGGCGTGGAAAGCGGGGACACGCACAAGAGCGCCTCTCCCGACTCGAACATGCTGGAAGTGGTGAGCGCCGGTTCCAGCCTTTTTACCAAGGACGCATCCTTCCTCAATTTCGATTGGAAAGTCGAGTGGCAAGCCACCGTAGGCGCGGCGGGTAACGCGGGCCTTCTCTACTATTACCAAATCGCAGTCAGCACCGAGAATAATCCCACCGCTGCCGAATACCAATTGCAGAACTCGCAATGGGTCGACGAGTGGAAGTCGCTGTTGACGACGGCGGGTTGCAACTATGAGATGACTCCGCTACTCCCCTCGCGGAAGAATTCGGACAATTCCCCGAACTGGCTGCGGGCCGAAGGCCATTGGAACCAATCGCGCATCATCTCCTATCAAGGCCATTGCGCCCATTACGGAAACGGCCTGCGACTGCTGGAGTACCAGAAGGGCACGCCGGCCTATCAGACGGCATTCGCAGCCAGTAAGTACCAGACCTATGCCACCTACCCGACGATCCATGCCGGGAGCTTTTTCATCCAGGACCACGGACAGCCGCAAATGAAGTTCCGCAACCTCCGCGTCAAGCGGCTCACGGATAATCCGTGGGGCCCCGCTTCCCCCTATCTCAACAAAGCTTCCGGTAAGGACTCCACCCTCATCGACACCCTGGCTTTCGACCAGGACCTGTTCCCTAAGGGGGTTTCCAACCTGCCGAAGTACTTGATCGTGCCCAGGACGGCCGTCAAGATCAGGACCAGCAGCGAAGGCTTGTCCATCGAGTTTTCCGAAGCGGGGAATTACACCGTGACGATTGAAGATGTGCGCGGCATGCGTTACTCGATTCACAAGGTAAAGCAGGCCAACCAGATTTTCCTATCGGGAAAATTCAACGGCAGCCCCCGGGTACTCACGATCTGGAAGGGCGACAAGAAGCTTACAGAAAGCATCATCGGCGTAAAATAAGCCGCATACGACCGCTTCGCGGGCAAGCCATTCGATTCCGCTAACGCGGGGCCCGCCGATACGGCCGCGCTCCGCGCCCTACAATCGCATCCGACCAAATCCACTACAGGAGAGTTCCGCATGATGAAGTCCTTGGTCGCCTCCACCGTGGCGCTGGCAAGCCTGCTCGGCGGTCCGGCTTACGCGGACGAAGGCGATAGCATCCAATTCCTGAGGCCGGTTCTCAACGTCACCCAGGAAGTGGACCGCGTGGTGAAGGGGGGCGAATTCCAGAACCAGAAGGGCGGCCTCGACAACGCATGGGTGATGCCGACCATTGGTTCTCTGGACCTGCAGATCAAGACCGGCCGCGGCCTGGGGTTGGAGATGATGCTGGCGGGCATCTATTACAGCGCCCCTTACCATAATGACCTCCCTCAGAATTACGTGCGCAGCTTGGCGCTGATCGCTCCCCGTCTCGATGGCAGTTACGTCTACGGCGATCCCGCGCATCCGACCCTACGCATCGACGCCGGAATCTTCAACTACAAATACGACGAGTACGCGCGGAACCTCGGCGAGTACATGTTCCGCACCTGGGCATACCCCGGGATAATCCAGAACGGAGGCACCTTCAACTACAATGGCGCGAATTCCGCCACCGTCACGGGTCTCAAGTTCAACCAATCGCTGGGCATTTTCTCCCATGACTTCATCGTCTCGCTCGAGACGGAGATGACCCCCGTATATGACCTCAATCTGACCTATATGGCCAAGGTCAGCGTGTCCAACATCCTGAAGATCGGCGGCGGCGTGCAATTGGCGCGCCTCCTGAATGCGCATGCCTACGCTAAGCAGCCGAATATCGACGACGTCATGCGGGTCCGGTATTTCGAATATAACGGGAAGAACCTGGTGACCGGGGCCCTGGGCGCCGGTTACTATAACGCCCTCAAGGGCGGTATCGATACCCTGCTCGCGAAACCCAATCTATCCGCCGCCGATCGGGCCAGGTTGACGGCGGAAAGGGCGGATGTCGATACCGCTATCGCGGCGAACGATTCCATATTGGCCGGGAAACTGAAACCGGAAATCAAATCCTATACCGCCTTTGCCATAAAGCCTCTGGTGTACTTCTCCTTCGATCCCAAACCTCTCTTGGGGAGCCCCGGCATTTTCGGCGCGAAGGATCTGGTCATCTATGGCGAAGCCGCCATTCTCGGCGCGCAGAACCATCCCGTATATTACGAGAAAATGTCAGAGCGTATCCCTATGTCCCTACCTATGACGCCGCGCAGAACCTGAATGGCCGGCCCACTCCCTTCATGTTCTTGTCGGAGAATTATTATCCGACCAACTGGGACAGGGATAACCTGAAGTGGTCCGTCTCCCTGGAGAAAAGCATCCTCAAGAACTTCATGGTCAGCGCCCAGGCCGCAAGCGATCATTCCCGCGGTTGGGATTGGGCCAATTTCGGAAAGACGCCTTGGGAAATCTATACCCGACCCAGCGAGTGGTATTGGAGCCTGAAGCTCGGGGTTAAGATCTAATCCTCCTCAGGGCCAAGATTTAATCCCCGCTTCGAAGCCGTCGGGGGCGGGCGGGACGCCGTTTTTGTCCGGGGAAATACCGCCCTAAGTCAGAAACGAGTTGCGATTGGCCCCTTACGCGGAACCTGGCCCCCCGGCCGACCGTTGCATCGGAATGGGGATTTGCTATCATTTGGCCGCTGCCCCGGATCGGGCGCGGCTTTCGGAGTGACTCATGAACTTGATCGGCGGAATCGTCCTCTTCGTCATCTGGGCCGTTGGCGCGCTCGCTTCCATCAGCTGGGCCCTTTCCATGGGCGCCACTTTGGTGCTAGGCCTGGTCCTGTGGAACTCCTTCTTCGGCTTCTGTACGGCAGGTTTTCTCATGCTGTTCTGGAGCCGCGAACACTGGTTGGGCTGATCCCTCAGGTTTCCGCCACCTCTTCCGAACCTTACCGATCCCGCCTCTCGCGGGCACGGATTTGTTCCCTCACCGCCGCAAGATTCCCCCTATCCCGTTCCCTCGACGGATTTAACTTAAGTCGGTCGGCCGGTACATTGCTGCCGGGCGAATCGGTTCACTCCGGGTCCTAGGGGGCGAAATGGGAAATCCTTCCCGTCACGTCGGAATATTATTCCTGGCTTTCGCCTTCGCATGGGGCGCGGGACAAAGCTCCGCGGCCACGGTGTTCGGCACCGTAGCCGAACCCCCGCAGTACATTCCCATCCAGGGTGCGATAGTGCGCCTGGTGCACGGCCCGACCAAGCAGGTCGATTCGCTCCAAACCGATAGCGCCGGCGCGTATCATTTCTACGATGTTACGGGTTGCGAGCAGGCATGCGCAATCGAAGTCGGCAAACCGGGATTCTGGTTCTTCGCTTCCGATTATTTCGGGATCGCCGCGGACGGAGGCAAGCAGGTGGACGTCGCGCTGGAACGTATCCATTCCTTGACCGTCCGGGTTTTCAAGGCGGAGGATACGGCGCAGGCCATCTTGAACTCCCAGGCGGTGCTGTTCTCGGCGGGCAACGAGCCGCCTCGTTCCGTAATGATCGACTCCACGGGAAGCATCCGCTTCACCGAGCTCCAGTCCTTCACGGGGTATCTCCTATCGGTCTCGGCGCCGGGCCGGAAGACGACTTCGAACATGCTCCATTTCCATGATCCCGTCTCCAACATCTTCTTCCGCGTCCTGCTCGACAGCGATGTCGCGGCGACCAATAAGGAATTGAAGGGGGCCTTAAGCATGCGGGGCGCGGGTCCGGCCGTGGGCGAGAGGGTCCTTCTGAGTTGCCGGAACGATCAGGCGGCGGCCGATCTGTTCGCGCAAACCGGTTCGCAGGGGGAGTACTCCATACCAGGCGTGCCGGCGGCTTGCGATTCCGTGAGGCTCTATGCCGGGGAGGACTCGACGATCGTCGCGATGCCGGATAAGGAGAACCAATTCGATTGGTCGGCCGTTTTCCCGGGGACGCTCGCGGTCAGGCCGGGCGGCTACCGTAAGGCCCAAGCCGGATCGCGCCCGGCGCCTTGGCGCGGTTACGACTTGGTAGGGCGGAAATTGGCGGCGTTCATCTTTGGACCCGGGCCGATGCGCCCTTGACCAAGGCTTCCACTTCCGCCAGGCTCGCCATGGACGTATCGCCGGGAGTGGTCATGGCCAAGGCGCCATGGGCCGCCCCGTATTCCACCGCCGCGGCCAAATCGCTTTTCTCCATCAGCCCGTAGATGAGGCCGGACGCGAAACTGTCGCCGCCGCCCACCCGATCGTAAATCCATAGATCCTTGCGCAGGGTGGCTTCGTGGAATCGGCCGCCGCCCCAGGCCACCGCGCCCCAATCGTTTACGGAAGCCGATTTCACGGTACGTAAGGTGGTGGCGATGACCTTGAAGTTGGGGAACTCCTTGACCACGTCCCCGATCATGGATTTGAAATCGGCCGAGTCCAGGTCGGAGAGATTCTCGTTGGTTCCGGATACTTCGAATCCCAGCGAGGCGGTGAAGTCCTCTTCGTTGCCGATCATCACGTCCACGTATCGCGCGAGCCTCCGGTTCACTTCCCGGGCGCGCTTCTGCCCGCCGAATTGCTTCCATAGGGAGGGCCGGTAATTGAGATCGAAAGAGACGACGGTGCCATGGCGCTTGGCCGCGATCATCGCCTCTTCGATCACGTCCGGCGTGGTCGCGGAAAGGCCGGCGTAGATGCCGCCGGTATGGAACCAGCGCGCTCCTTGGCGCCCGAAGACGTCTTCCCAATCGATATCGCCTTGCTTGAGCTGGCTGGCGGCGGTATGCCCCCGATCGGAGATGCCCACTGCGCCGCGCGCGCCGAAGCCGCGTTCAGTGAAATTGAGCCCGACGCGCGTCGCCCGCCCCAAGCCGTCGTAGGGTACCCAACGGATGAAAGAGGTATCGACCCCGCCTTGCAGGATGAAGTCCTCCACCAGGCGGCCGATTTCGTTGTCGGCGAAGGCGGTGACCACGGCGGTCCTGAGCCCGAAGCAGCGGCGCAAGCCGCGGGCGACATTATACTCGCCGCCGCCTTCCCAGGCCCGGAAGCCGCGGGCGGTCCGTATGCGCATATCCCCGGGGTCCAGGCGCAACATGATTTCGCCCAGCGAGATCTGATCGAAGCGGCAGGATGTGGCGGGCTTAACGTTCAACAGGCTCATCGCTCCTCGCTTATTTTCCGGCCTTCGCGAGCGCCACGGCGTTCGCCGACAGGCGCGTAACTTCGTCCCAGTTGCCGGTCCTCAGCAGTTCGGGGGCGACCATGAACGATCCGCCCACCGCGATCACCGCCTTGTAGGCCAGGTAATCCGGCAGCTTGGCCAGATCGATGCCACCGGTGGGGATGAAACGGACCATGGAATAGGGCGCTCCGATGGCCTTCAAGGTTTTGATACCGCCCAAGTTCTCGGCCGGGAAGAATTTCACGACATCGACGCCTTCGTCGAGGGCCATCTGGATTTCCGTGGGCGTGGCGACGCCGGGGAAAACGGGTATGCCGAGCTCGCGGCAACGCCGCACGACCTTGGCATTGAAGCCCGGCGTGACGATATAGGCGGCCCCGGCGGCCATGGCCCGATCGACTTGATCGGGCTGGAGGATGGTGCCGGCTCCCAGGCAGATATCCTTGTCCTTGGCGATGGACCGGATGGCGCCCTCGGCGGCGTCGGTGCGGAAGGTGACTTCCGCGCAGGGAAGCCCGCCGGCCTTAAGGGCCTGGGCCAAGGGCCAGGCGTCCTCGGCCCGATCGATGATGACCACGGGCATGAGGCGTATGGAAGCGAGCCTGTCGAATACGGGGCGCATGAATGCTCCTTATGGCCGCTCAAAGCCGCGGAACGGTGAGACCGCCGTCCACCATGATCACCTGGCCGGTGGAATAGGGAAGATCGCCGCGCGCCAGCATGGCCACGGCCTTGCCCACGTCTTCGGGAAAACCCCAGCGGCCTTGGGGCACTAGTCCACCGGAGATCAAGGCGTCGTACTTGGCGGCCACGCCGGCGGTCATGTCGGTTTTGATGATGCCGGGTCTTACCTCGTACACCGGGATGCCGAACTCGGCCAGGCGCGCGGCCCATAGCTGGTTGGACATGCCCAAAGCCGCCTTGGCCAGGCAATAATCGCCGCGATTGGTCGATGCCAGGGTAGCCGATATGGACGAGACGTTCACGATGGCCGGGGAACGGGAAGGGTCTTCGCGCCGCTGGGCGATCATCCATTTGGCGGCGAGTTGGGTCAGGAAATAAGGGCCCTTCAGGTTCACTTCGATCAACTCATCGAAGCTCTCTTCGCCCGCGTCAAGGATGTCGGCGCGCGCCCGTGGAGCGATCCCGGCATTATTGACCAGGACGTCCAATCGGCCGAAGCGACCCCGGATGCTTTCCAGGAATCCGGTCCGTTCGGATGCCGCCGCGACGTTGGCCTGCAGGTAATGAACCTCGACGCCGAGAGCGCGCAAATCCGCGAGGGATTCCACATCCTTCTCCTCCTTACGCCCGCATAGGGCCAGGGAGAAACCTTCCCGAGCCAATGCCGTAGAGATCCCTAAGCCGATACCTCGTCCGCCGCCGGTGATTGCTGCAACTTTATGGGTCACGATATTCGCTTCTTCGATTAGGGTAAAGGGTAAAGGGTACAGGGTAAGGTTCGATGACTCACTTTCGCTGATACCCTTTACCCTTTACCCTTTACCCTTCTTCTCACGCTCCATAAAACGCATAATACTTCCCGCCCTTGATGATGCGCTGCAAGTACAATCCCACTTCGCGTAAATGATAGTCCCCCCACTGGCTCGATTCGCCATACGGCACTTTGCCGTCCGTCGCTTTGCCGTCCGTCGCTTTGCCGTCCGGCTTATCCCCGGATGCCTTGGTCCCGGTCATGTTAGCCCCGGCGGGAACGTAATCCCAACCATTCGGGCGATGATAAACCGAATGTAGCAACAGGCCCTGGTGGGCCAGGTCGGTACTCAAATAGGGTTCGGACAAAAGGCGATCCGCCACGGTCATTCCGGCCGACCAGTATTTGTCCCCCTGCGCCGCTTCGCCGCGGGCGCGCATGAAACGTCCAAAGCGTAGCAGTCCTTGGCTGGCTATGGCCGCGGCCGAAGAGTCCACCGGTTCGTGCCCGTTGAAGGGTTCTGCGGGCCGCGCCAGATAGTCCCCGAGCTTATGCAGGTTGGGCGCGCCCGTGTCCCAATACGGGATGCCGTCCGTGGGCGTATGCGCGATGTAGAAGTCGCAGGCGGCCTTGGCCGCGTTCATCATCATGGCCTCGACGGCCC
The DNA here is from genome assembly GCA_019509785.1 of Fibrobacterota bacterium. NCBI lineage: Bacteria > Pseudomonadati > Fibrobacterota > Fibrobacterota bacterium. The sequence goes on from JAEKLQ010000022.1 coordinate 257,883, forward strand.
CGCGCCCGCCGACGGCGTCGAGCTCCGCATCCGAAAGGGTTTGCAGGAATTCCAGCTCCTCGGCGTATCCCAACATCACCCAGGCCAGACCGCGGGTCCAGGTCGAGAAAGGCGAGTAGCCCTGCTGCGAATTGGGGCAGCGGTACCGGCCGTCCAGGGTATTGAAAATGATTTCGTGCGCCGTGCGGCCGCGTTGATCGGGGGTATCATACACGTCACGGCCCATCCCGTAGAACAGGCTGAACTCGGCGGTCACCGAGGCATGCTCGACCAAACGCTTGAGCAGGCTTATCCTCGCGTCCCCCTCGTCCATGGCTACATGGCCGAGTTTATGCGCCAACGCCAACGAGCGTAGCGAACGGATGGTATCGGCGAAAAGCGAATGGGGCCCGTTGAAGGAATGGATGAACCCCCGGCCCCCGGCGATCTTGGTCCAGCGTTTGGCCTGCACCGCGCCCGAAGCCTTGAGGGCCAGCTCGTAGAATTCCCTTTCGCGGCCATCGGCTTTTAAGCGGCCTTCCCCCAGCAGCCGCCACAGGTTGCCGTAAGTGCTTACGTTATTGAACCCGTGATCGTGGACCCCGAAATGGGTCACGTGCCCGGCCATGTCCCGGAAGGTATGCTCCCGGCCCAAGGACAGGAATTCCGAATCGTGGGTCGCATCGAATTGCAACAAGGCGGATCCGAACACGAAGCCCTGGGTCCATTCGGTCCAGCCTTGCGAGGCGTAACGGCCCTTTATGGTAAAGACCGGAGAGCCCTTGGCGGGATCCCAGTCTTTTTCGATGGCCCTTATCTTGGCGGCGGAAAGCCCCCACATGCGCTCCAGCTTGGGCGCGAGATCGGCGGGTTTGAGGGAGGCGCGGATTTCCATCATGGTTTATTCGCTTCTCGGGATTCGCTGGGTGGAATGGCGCGCCCGTCGCGGCTCAGATTTGCTTGCCCTTGCGGATATGCAGGGTAAGGATGCGGCAGTCGGATAAAGCGCGATAGGAATGCGGTAGCACCGCATCGAACTGCAAGGCGTCCCCTTCCTTCAAAACGTGTTGCTCGTCGTTAAGGACCATTTCGATGCTGCCCTGGAGCACCCAGCAGATTTCGTGATCGTTGTGATGCACCTCGGGACGGTTGACCGTGCCCCCGGCCATGGCCGATCCCAGGAAGCATTGGATGTTGATGAAGTTGATGTGCTGGAACTGGAAGCCGCCCGATACGTAATGCTGCGAGTGGGTGGTTTGGGCGGTGCGGAATTCAGCCAAGCCCAGAAGATCGGTGGCCGAGATCCCGAAGGCTTTGCCCAAGCGCGAAAGCGTGTCCAGCTCGGGAACCGCCTGGTTGCGCTCGATGCGCGAAATGACCGCGGTGGAAATTCCCGAGGCCTGGGCTATGTCCGCGATGGTGAAGCCCTGGGCCTTGCGGAGATTGCGCAGGATGGAAAAATCGTATACGCGCGTCTTTCCCGGAGCGGCCTCCGGGACTGCTTGCTCCGATTTCTCGTTCTCGTTGGCATCCAGGGTTTGCGTGGATTCGGTATCGTCCGTCATGAGGCGTTCCTTCCTTCCTGGTGGCCTTCCCCGATCAGATCGGCCGGGATCCCCGGGAGCCGGACCGGCTCCAAAGCGTCCCAATCGGGTTCGGTCGCGGCGCCGAAACCGCGAAGGTTGATATCGGCGGCATTGATGTATCCGTTTTCGATGCGCACCACCGGGGATGCGCCTTCCCGGGCGGAGTAAAGCGAGGGAAAGTCCCGCAGGGCGTCTTCCCGTTCCCGGGGGGAGAGGAAGTCGCATCCCACGATATAATGATGGCCGTTCCGCTCGCTGTGGCGGATCCCCAAGGCCGCGGCTACGCACAGGTCCTGCTGCAAGGGCAGGGTGGGTACGTTGGTCAGATCCTCGCTGGAGAGGATGGGCGTCAGTTTTCCCGAAGCCTCCGCGGTCTTGATCGCCATGTAACTGTGCAGGGTGCGGAACACGCCTTTGCAATTCTTAGCCGAAATCCCCTGGTAACCGAGGGCCAAGGCGCGGTCCACCGCTTCGTCGTCGCCGTCGGATTCGTCGATGATCATGGGCTTGAATCGGGATATCTCCGCCAGGGGCTCCGCCACGGCGTCGAGGAGGGAATGGGCCCGGCCGACCGGCTGCTCGATGAACAGGGTCCGTTCCCATAGGCCGCGCAACGCGGGATCGGCCTGGGCCGCCCCGATGAAGGCCGCGAAATCGGCCATGTCGTGGAACTGCTCGTTTCCGTCCAGGGTGGCCCGATAATCCCCGGCCTGCGCGTCCAGCACCGATGCGATGCGGCGGAGCCGTTCCCTCGAGGCTCCGGCATCGCCGGTGATCTTGATTTTGAAGAAGCGCGTCCGGTACCGCCGCACCACTTGCTCCAGGGATTCCGGCAAGCCGTCATTCACGGGTTCGCTGATGTCCGAATCCAGGATGGGATCGGCCAGGCCTATGGTATGCCGCACTGCAATCAATTCCAGAGGACGCGCCGGCAAAAGGTCCGCGAGATGTGCGCCATACCCGAGCAGGTTCGCTTTCAGGGCCGCGTGCAGGGTAACGCCGGCATGGCGGCAGGCGGCGTCGATAAGTGCGGAGTCCACCAAGGCGACCCCGAAACCGGCGGTGAGATCGTTAAGGCCCTTGGCCGTGGCGGCTTTCCGCACCGTCGGTTCGGCCACCTTGTGCAGGAACCATACCGGCGCCGCGTCCAGCTTCATATACTCGTCCAAGGCCAGGCGCAGGGAGACGGAAAGATCCTGGATGTTGTCGGCGTGCGTCTTGCCCGCCGCCTTATCGAACCATAGGGGAGGGATGCCGCAAGCGCTGGCCCCGTCGATAAGCGCGCCGTCGGCGGATTCCAGCTTGAGCCGCAGATGCAAAATAGGCATCTGGGTCATGGTGGCACGCCCGAACCGGAACGGCATCCGGGTTTTCACCTGGCGGGAGAAGACTGAGGCTTCGCGAAGTCGGAATTGAGGGGAACTTGTCATAACGCTATCTGATTTTACTACTTCAGTAAAATCCAGGCTTGAGGTATTTGGTTCTAATTCCGACACCTAAAAGTTCTTCTATGATAGATATTACGGATTAAGATACTGTTATAGATAAAATATACGGTGTAAATTTCCTTTCGGGTTATATTATTTCTGAAATATTTGATCGAGAGAAGATGCAAGCGGATATTAAAAGAATTACGTCGATTAAGTCCCCAGCCTCATTCCGTGAACGGATGGTGGAACTGGGATTAGACCTGCCCATTGAGGATTCCATCCAGAAGGCGCCGGATTCGCCCTTGGCCCAAAGCCTGGACGTGGCGGGTTTCCGCATCGGCAATCGTTGGGCCATCCATCCGATGGAGGGTTGGGATGCGACGTCGAACGGTCGTCCTACTCCGGATCTGATCCGTCGCTGGCGGCGCTTCGGGGAGTCCGGCGCCAAACTATTGTGGGGCATGGAAGCGATCGCGATACGCGCGGACGGGCGCGCGAACCCCAACCAATTGCTGGCGAACCCAAGTACCATGGCCGAGCTTGCCGAGGCCGCCCATCAGGCCCTGGAGGCGCACGCCCGATCCTTCGGTACCGCCGCGGACGTGCTCTGGGGTTTCCAGCTGACCCATTCAGGCCGTTTTTGCCGCCCCCGCGATAAAGAGAAGCTCGAGCCCAAGCTGGCCTACGCCCATCCCATCCTCAATCCGAAGTTCGGATTGCCCATGGATTATCCCGTCCTGTCCGACGACGATGTCAAGGATCTGGTCGAGCATTACGTGGAGGCGGCCAGGTTGGCCGATCAGGCCGGCGTGCCCTTCGTGGATATCAAGCAATGCCATGGTTACCTGGGCCATGAATTCCTCTCCGCCTTTACCCGCAAGGGGAAATACGGGGGCGAGACCCTGGAAGAGCGGTCCACCTTCGCTCGTGAAATCATCGCCGGCATCCGCCAGGTCGCGCCGCGGCTCATCCTCGGGGTGCGGGTCTCGGCTTTCGACTTCGTGCCTTTCAAGCCCGACCCGGTATTGGCCAACGGCGGCAACCTAGGGCCGGGCACGCCCGAGGATTATTCCGCTTGCCTTCCCTATAAGTACGGCTTCGGGGTGGACAGGGAAAATCCCGTGCAATACGATCTGGCCGAGACCGCGCAATACCTAGCCCTTCTCAAGGCCTGGGGCGTGGCTATCGTCAACATTTCCGCCGGCTCGCCATATTACAATCCGCACATCCAACGCCCGGCGCTGTTCCCGCCTTCCGACGGGTATCAGCCCGCGGAGGATCCCATCATCAATGTGGAGCGGCAAATCCAAGCCGTGCGCAAGCTCAAGGCCGCCGTCCCGGATATGCCCCTGGTCAGCTCGGGGCTTACCTATCTGCAAGAGTACATGCCGCAAGTGGCCCAGGCGCTGGTCCGCCAGGGATGGACCGATTTCGCGGGAATGGGCCGCATGGTGCTGTCTTACCCGCGCATCATCGCCGATTCCCTGGAAAAGGGAAGCCTCGAGACCAAGGCCATTTGCCGCACCTTTTCGGATTGCACCACCGCGCCGCGCAACGGCATCAAATCGGGCTGCTATCCCCTGGACGAGTACTACCGCAAGCGCGACGAGGGCGAGCAGTTGCGGAAGTTGAAGAAGGACCTGAAGGAAAAGTTCAAGCAGGTCCAGGAACCCAAGGAAGTGGCCTAGGCGGTTCGCAACCGGGATCCCGCGCCCCGGGGACCATGCAGAATGGTTCTTGACCCGCACGTGGGAATGCCGTATCTTGATCTCAGATAGCCTGCCGGGGCGGTGAAATCCGGGAAACCGGAACCCGCTTGATAGTCGGGGCTAGTGGGGGGGCGGATCCGATGGGTCCGCCCCTTTTTTATTGGCGAAACCTGCGGTTATTCGGCCCGCGGCGCGTGGCTCTAAAGCGTTTCCTTGATCCTCGCCCCGCCGATCAGCCGGTCCCCAACGTAGAAGACCGCCGACTGCCCCGGGCTCACGCAGTAGCCGGGTTCCTTCAGGGTTACCGTAATCCAGCCGTTACCCTCGTCCCTCACGATGGCCGGCTTCGCCGGGGAACGGTAGCGGTACTGGGCCAGGCATTCCTTTTCCCCTTCGAAGGGCTCGAAGAAATTGGCGCGGTCCGCGCGGAAGCCGAAGCAATCCAGATCCGATTTCTTCCCTAGGAGCAAGGTATTGGTCGCCCGGTCCAGCTTCTTCACGTAAAGGGGCTCGGTCTCGGGGCCCGTCGCCGCAGCGGTCGCCGAACCCAGGCCCTTGCGCTGCCCGATGGTGTAGAAGGGCAAACCCTGGTGAGGGCCCAAGTCCTTACCGTCGGGCCCGCGCATGCGGCCGGGGGCGATGTCGGCGCCTTGGGCTTGCGCGCGTTCGCCCACGAAGCGGCGGTAATCGCCGTCCGGGATGAAGCAAATGTCCATGCTTTCGCGCTTTTGCGCCGTACGGAGGGCGGCGTCGGCCGCCAGCTTCCGCACCTCGGGCTTGGACAGGTTGGCCAGGGGGAACAAGGTCTTCTCCAGGGTAACCGGCGGGATACCCCAGAGGAAATAGCTCTGATCCTTGGCCGCATCGCCCCGCACGATGAAGGCGCGTCCGTCGAGGGCGGCGGTTTTGGCGTAATGTCCGGTCGCGATGTAGTCGGCCCCCACGGCCTTGGCGCGTTTCCAGAGCGCATCCCATTTCACGAAGCTGTTGCAGTTCACGCAAGGATTGGGCGTCTCGCCTGCAAGATAAGCTTGGTAGAAGGGCTGGATCACCCGCTCTTCGAACTCTTCGCGCATATCGAGGGTGAAATGCGGGATGCCGATTTGATCGCAGACGCGCTTGGCGTCCATGGCGCTATCGGCGGTGCAACAGGTCTTTTCGCCGCCTTCGGTTTCGCAAGCGTCGGCCGGGGCCGCATCCTTGTCGTCCGGGCTCCACAATTTCATGGTGATGCCCACGGCGCGGTAGCCGGCCTTCTGGATCAGCAAGGCCGCGACGGAAGAATCGACGCCGCCGCTCATGGCGACGGCCACCAGGGCGCCTTTGGGCGCATGCATCGGGTCGCGTTCGATCATCTAGTAGGGTTCCAACCGCAGCCCGGTCCTTAAGCGTAACCTTTGGCGTAACCTTCGGGCCCGGCGCCGGGCCCGTTCGGGGCGGAAGCCCTTAAGATAGACGTTCGCGGAAGGAAGCGGCAAGTATGGGATCGGGCGGCGCATTTTCCGGCATGAGAGTATCTAATGGGAACGTCCCGAAGGGAGCTTGCGAAGTTCGCGAACGGCGGAAGGAAAAGGGGAATCATGGCTGCATCCAGGCAAGGTCCGGTATTGGCGATGGTCTTGGGCCTTTGCCTCGGGGGCGCGTCAGCCCTGGGTACGCTAAACCCGTATTTCACCCAAAAGAGCATCCTTCCCTCTGAGCTGGCCAATATCAGCGGCATCGGCGGGATGGACCTACTCCCGAACGGGGATGGGGTTATTTGCACTTGGGGCGGCAGCATGAACAATGCCGGCCGTAGCCCGGCCACGAGCAATGGCGAAGTCTGGATCATCCCCGCCCTCGCGACCGGCAGCCCTGGCGTCCCGGTGCGGATCGCCCAAGGGCTGCGCGAACCTATGGGCGTGAAGGTGGTCGGCCCGGATTTCTACGTCATGGAGAAGCCCCGTCTCGTGAAGTTTTCCGGTTCGGGGGCGACCTGGACCCAGTCCACCCTTTGGACCTTGCCCGATGCTTGGTATAACGATGCGCAGTACCTCCATTTTTCATTCGGATTGGAGTTCAAGGATTCCGCCTTTTGGATCACCACGGCGGTCGCTTTCCCGCTGGATCCCGACGGGTCCCGGGAGCGCGGCGCCTTGATGAAGATCGCCTTCGATGGAAGCGGATTCACCCAATATGCCCGGGGCCTTCGGGAACCCGACGGCATCGGGCTAGGGCCGGAAAACGAGGTCTTCACCACGGAGAACCAGGGCGAATGGAAGCCCACCAACGCCTTGTATTGGATTCCCACTCCCGGGACCGAGCCCGCCAAGCATGGCCGATTCTACGGATATCGCACCAACCTGAACAATGATTGCCATCTCATACCCTACGCCGCGGTCGACCAGGATAATTGCCCCAGCGATCCCGTCTATCCGCCGGCGGTATGGTTGCCATACGGGAGCTTCACCAACAGCCCCACCCGTCCCATCCTCTTGAAAAGCGGAGCCTACGCCGGGCAGATGATGTTCGGCGATATTTACCATGGCGGCATTTTCCGGACCTTTTTGGAGAAGGTGAACGGAGAATGGCAGGGCGCCGCATTCGCTTTGATGGACCAGAGATTGGGTTATGGAGGCGTCCAATTCGGGATCCATCAGTTCCTCTACACCCCATCAGGTTCCATTCTGGTGGCGGGGATCGGCGGAGGCGCCTGCGGCTTGGGTGGCGAACAGGATTGGAATTGGCGTGGTACCTGCCGGGGTTTGGATTTGCTAATCCCGACCGATTCCGTTCCCTTCGATATCCTCGCCATCCGATCGGTTCGTGACGGATTCGATGTCGAACTCACGGAACCAGCGAACTCCGCGGCCGGCCTGGCCGCCAATTGGACGGTGAAGACAACTGTCTATACTCCGGTTCAGGAACATGGGGGCGATTTCAGCGCCTCCGACAACAACGTCCGTGTCGCGGTCGATTCCGCCATCCTCAGCGGAGACGGCAAGCATGTCCGCCTGAAAATGGCGACCCTATTACCGAAGCGCATGTACGCCATCACCGCCGACAGCGCGGTGAAAAGCGCGGGCGGGTCCGGCTTGTGGACGAACGTAGGCTATTACACCTTGAACTCGGTCAACGCCTTAACCCGGATAGTTCCATCGGGCGTGGCTGCCTTCGCGCGCCGGATCCATGGTTCATCGCAACGGGGCCATGTTTCGCTCGCGTTCCCCTTCCAAGGGGCCTGGAGCCTCGATTTGCTCCGATTGGACGGGTCGCGGATCTCTCGGGCTTCCGGTACCGGCCCGTCCCGATTCGAAAGCGGCGCTTTACCAGCGGGCCTCTATATCCTGTCGGGCCGGGGCGGCGGCGGATCGTTCAGCGAACGCATCCGGGTTTGGTAGGATTTTTTTTTCCGCCACGGCCAAGCGGCCCGCGCCGGTTGGCATCGGGTTCCTGGGGGTTTACTCGCCCCTCGAATTCGTGTATCATTCTGGTCTGTTATCATGGACTTCTCCTTCGACACCATCACCAACTGGCTTACGGCGGGCAAAAACCAGGTTCCGGAGCGCGGCAGCGAATACCTGGAAGTCTACCGCCAGGCGGTCGAGGTCGATTTCAAGGCCTACGATCCCGGCCTCAGCTTGGGCAAATGGCTGGGCTCGGGCGGCTTCTGCGACGTCTTCCTGATCCCCCTGGTGAACGTGCACGGCAAGGGCCCGCAGACGGTGGTTTTGCGGGTGTTGCGTCCGTCGCTCTACCGCACCCCGGACACCATGGCCAACAACCGCGTGGTGAAAACCTTCCTGGCCGAGATCTTCTACAACACCTACCTCACTTCGCAGAACGTGCGCAACGTGGTGAAGATTTTCGATTTCGGGAACCTGCACAACAAGCACTACTTCACCATGATGGATTACGTGGACGGCCCGAACTTCTCCGACCTCATCAAGCGCGGTCCGAAGAACGTGCAAGAGCTGATGCGGCGCATCATCTTCATCAACGCCGTGGCGGGAGTGGTGGGGGAGCTGCATTTCCGGGGAATCATCCATCGCGATCTAAAGCCCAGCAACATCATCGTGAAGGGATGGGAACCCTACCTTTCCGATTTGGGGGCCGCGCGTTGGATGCACGTGAAGGACGACGTGGGCGACGAGCAGCAGACGGTGCTGGGGACCCCCTCGCACATGTCCTACGAGCAACTCGACGGCGACTTCTACAAGGTGGATCACCGCACCGACATCTTCTCCCTCGGGGCCATGGCCGCCTATGCCTTCACCGGCGTCTATCCCTTCGCGAAGCGCGAGGAGATCAACTACCGCGAGGAAGGCATTTCGTCCCTTTCCAAAGTCGAGCCCGAGTTGCCGGAGATCCCGTTCCGCAAGGGCGAGGTCCTGCGCAACGTGCTCATGCGCTGCATGCACCGCGACATTGAGCAGCGTCCCAAGTCGGTGGTAGAATTCCAGCATGCCCTTAGCACTTGGATCCTGGAACTGTAAGTGATCATCGCGGTCGATTTCGACGGCACCATCGTCGAGCATAAGTACCCGAAGATCGGCGCCCTGAAGCCGGGGGCCAAGGAAGCCATGCGGGCCTTCCGGGCGGCGGGCCACAAGATCATCGTTTGGACTTGCCGGGCCGGCCAGGAAGAGCGGGACGTGCGCGCCTTCCTGCAAGCCAACGATATCCCCTTCGATACCGTGAATAATCCCATCATGGGCGCCGACCTCGGCACCCGCAAGGTCTACGCCGACCTTTACATCGACGATAAAGGCGTGCAGTTCGACGAGAACTGGGACGAGATCCGCCGCGTCATCACCGGCCCGTAGGGATCATTCGCGGACGGGTATCCCCGGGCCACCCTACCGGCGGGCCGCAAGTACCGGACGCATTAACTAAATTCTCCCTCCTATGCTCTGGCGGACATTCCTGGCAGTCCTCATCGCTGCATGCGCGGCGGGGGCCGCCGCCCCGCCCTTCCTGCCGGGCGCCGGACCCACGCCTCCGCCCACCGCTCCCGATTCCACCCATCCCGGACGCGTTCCCATCACCGACAGCGCCTCGGCGCGGGCCGCCACATCCGCGGCGCCGGTCCTGCCCGACTCTTCGCGACGCGCCGGTTCGGTAATGCCGCGCGATTCGGCGGCCCTCGCCAAGGATACCCTCCGGCCCGTTTACCGTTGGACCGCCCCGGAGGATTTCGATACCTGCCGCGTCGCGCAAGGGGCCTTGCCCTGTTGGCGCGGTTCCCGCGACGTGGCCAACCAGGAAATCGGTTTCCCCGGCCCGCGCGCCTGGTCCCTGTCCCTCACCCATTGGCGGCCGTTGCCGCAGGCCTCCCCCTATTTCCCCTTCTGGAAGGACTCGCCTTATCTTTCCGGCGGCCTGCCGCCGCCCGAACGCTTCGCCCTGCATCGCACCGGCGGCGACCTGGACGGCATCGACGAGGCCTGGACGCCCGTCATGCCTTTGGATACGCCCGTGACGCGCCTTACATGGACGCGAGGCGCGCTTACCTTGAACCAATTCGATCTACGCCTAAATCGCATGCTATCGCAGCGGGCCTACCTGGGCTTCGAATACTACACGTCCACGGCCGATTCCGCGACCTACGACTACCAATTCAACGTGCACCAGCCTTACCTGGGGGGATGGGGCTTCCTGGGCAAGTTGTATAAGCCCATCGATCGCGATAGCGCATCTTTGGTGCTGGCGGGGACCTCGCATACCATCCATGCCCTGACGATACGGCCGCGCATCGGGTTCTGGCTCGATAGCAATCGCGTCCTCGAGGCCTTCCTCGACGAGACGCGCAATTCCACCAGCCTCACCTATCCCACCGGACTGCCGCATCCGGCCAGCACGACCATTCTTCCCAGCGGGCCCGACAGCATGCAGGCCCTGATGCCTGCGCGCTTCTCCGCCCTCACGGAGGGCGTGCTTTACGGCGAAACGCATGCGGATTGGACCGGCCAGTTCGAAGCCGCCCACGGGAGCGCCGATGAAAGCGAAACGCGGGGCCGTGGCGCGGATGCGTCCAAGGACGCGCTCGGCGGCGAACTCTTCCGCCTGCGCGCGATGGCCCGGGCCGATAGCTTGCCCGGAAGGCCTTCCCTTTCCGCGCAGGCCCGCAGCGAGTTTTGGACCGGGGATCCCGTGCTGGGCGGGGCCGGGGTCGGGACGAGCGGCTGGGGTGATGATGAAGAGGCGGAAGCGCGGGTGGCCCCGGAGTTCGGGCCCTTGGGCTTGGAGGGATCTGCGGGAATGGGCCGCGCCAGCCGCATGGCGGACCGGGTGGAATGGCTGCCCCGCTTCGGCGCCGAAGCCCGACTGCGTTTGCCCTTGGGCTTTTCGGTAACGGCATCCGGCGCTTCGCGGGCCGAGGATCCCAACTGGGAAATGCTATACCGCACCAATCCGGCGCGCTTCCGTTACGCCAATCCTTCGCTTGGCCCGCGCACCGATCGCACCTATCGGGGCGCGGCGGCCTGGGCCTGGTCGCGTTACTCCCTGGAACTGGGATTCGATCGCTTCGCCGGCAAGGACGTTTGGCTGCCGCGGGTGCTGCCCGGCCGCGAGGCCTGCGGGGCTTTGGCGGATTCGTCATATACGAAGCTCGCAGGAACCACGTGTTCGGAGGGCGCGGTTGACAGTTCGGGCGCGATTTCCGGATCCGAGGCGGCCGCGGAACCGAGCGTGCCCGACTCGCTGGCCTTGGCCCTGCGCAACTATTCCCGGGAAACCATCGACGCTTGGCATCTCGGCGTCGGTTTCGGGCTGGGGAATTGGAGCCTGGATTTACGCGAACGCTTCGTCCTCTCGCGCCAGGTCGAAGATCCGGATCTGAAGATCGGCTTCACGGATCGTTCCGTTCCCCAACGCGTTTTCCAAGGCCGTCTGGCCTGGAAGCGCAGCCTGGTGGAGGATCGCCTCAAGGTCGATTTCGCATGGAACTGGGAATGGTTCTCGACGCGCTACGCTTGGGCGCCCGACCTATCCGGGGCCTCCACGCTTACCAAGCTCGACGAATACCTGGTCCTCGACTTCGAGGCCCATATGCGCATCAAGACCTTCCTGCTCTACTTCGATGCCATGAACCTCAACCACGATCGATACGCGACCGAGCCCGGGGTGCACCCGCCCGGCCTCAACTTCCGCTTCGGCGTGGACTGGACGCTTTGGAACTAAAGACCCCGGGGCAAAGCCGGCTGGAATGAATTAGGCTTCGGCTACGAGCCCCGGCCCTCCTGAGGGATTCGCGGGAGGTCCCCATGCGTGATATGCGGTTCGCTCTGACTGGGCTTTTCGCGGCCTTATGCCTTTCGGCAACGGCGCCCGCCGCCTTCGCCAACGCCCTTCTCGACGATAGCGCCGACGCCCGGACCCGCCAGGTTTGGGAATACCTCCAGGCGCAATACGGCAAGAAGATGCTCACCGGTTGTTGGACGGAAAGCCAGTACGGGGGCGCCCAAGCCTTCCATGCCTGCACGAACGAATGGCCCGCCATCTTCGGGCAGGACATGAATAGCTGGTACCAGAGCCGGACGGACAAGCTCTGGTCCGATACCTGGGCCGGGAACATCGCGCAATTCAAGACCGCCTGGGGCCGGCGCGAAATCATCCAGGTGAATTGGCATTGGCAGAATGTCGCCCATAAGGATGCCAAAGGCGCTTATACCGATGATGCCTGGTCCGAGCTGACGGACAAGGAGTGGTCGGATATCGTTACGCCGGGCACGGCCACGTACGACGCAATGATCGAGGACGTCGATTACCACGTCGTCAATTTCCTGAAGAAACTCGTCGATGCGACCGGGCCCATCCCAATCTTGTTCCGGCCCTTGCATGAGATCGACGGCGGCTGGTTCTGGTGGACCTGCAAGAGCGATCCGGCCAAGACCGCCAAGCTCTACGGCATAGTACAAGATCGTATCATCAAGTATCACCATATGCACAACCTGATTTGGATCTACAATCCGGGGGTCCTATGCGACGGCGGAAGTTGGCCCCCGTACGAGGCTTCGGAATACCCGCGGCGCAAGGCCTTCTACGTCGGCGATGCCCGTTGCGATCTGGTCGGGATCGATCTCTACGATTGGGACTGGATCAACAAGGGTACTTACGCTCCGGATGGAAAGGACTACGGCAAAACATACCGGGATGCCTGGAAGCTCATGCAAGCCGTCACCAACACCAAGATGATCGCCTTAAGCGAATGCCAAGGCTTCCCGGACCCCGCAAAGTCCTTCACCGATTCGACCTTCGCCCCCTGGCTCTACGCCTTGCCTTGGTACTCCGACGAAGCCAACGGCGTAGCCTGCACCGTCCTGAGCCGGCGCGTAGGAAGCGCGTATATGCTGAACGCCGGCGACCTTCCCGATTTCAGTAAACCGGCGGCGATCCTATCCGGCAAGCCGAAAGCGCGCTTGATCGCGGCTCGCGGCGATATGCATTTATGGATCGTGCCGGCGGATGAAAAAACCGAAGCGGCCAACGCCTTGGGGAGGATTTTCCCGTTGCCGGCGGCCGCTCGGGGAAAGCGCGTAACCCCTTAATCGCGAACCGAGGTCCGACCGGCTTAACCCTTGGTCCTGAGCAAGTCCTTCATGTCGCGCACCGCGCGTTCGAAGCCCACCAGCACGGCCCGGCCCACGATGGAATGGCCGATGTTCAGTTCCCATAAGCCCTTGATCTCGGAGATGGGCCCCACGTTGCGGTAGTTGAGGCCGTGGCCGGCATTGACCATCAGGCCGCTCTTCTGGGCCACCTGGGACATGTTGTCCAGCTTCACCAGCTCTTCTTCCCACTCGTTGCCTTCGCCGAAATCGTAGGCGCTCGCGTATTGCCCGGTATGCAATTCGATGAAGCGGGCGCCGGTGCGCACGGCCGCCTTGATCTGGTGCAGCTCCGCGTCCACGAAGAGGGAGACGGACACGTCGTGCTTATGCAGGGAGTTGACCATCTTCATGATATCGTCCACGCGGGCCGCCACGTCCAGGCCGCCCTCGGTGGTCAGCTCTTCCCGCTTCTCGGGAACCAGGGTCACCATATCGGGCAGCACGTCGATGGCGAATTGCAGCATCTCGGGGGTGGGCGCCATCTCCAGGTTGAGATGGGTGGTTACGGTTTGCCGCAGGAGCCGGATGTCCCGCTCCTGCATGTGGCGGCGGTCCTCGCGCAGGTGGGCGGTGATGCCATCGGCCCCGGCCAGCTCGCAGATGATGGCGGCCGCGATGGGATCGGGCTCGCGCACCTTTCGCGCTTCGCGGATGGTGGCCACATGATCGATATTCACGCCCAGCTTCGGCATAACTTCCTCGTTTCAGGCCGGACCATCGCGGACCGGACCCAATAAATAGCTAACCGCGCGGCCGTTTTCACTTGGAAGCCGGGTTATCGTCTTGCGGTATCCGCTTTTCCTTCGGACGCGCTCCCGTCGCTCCCGCGGAAGGCTTGGCTGGCGGCTTCGCGCCGGCAGGCTTCGCGGACGCTTTCGCCGGCGCTTTCCCGGCAACCGGGGAAGCGGTCTTTCCCTTCACCGGCTTCGCTCCGCCGGGGGCTTTCGAGATCGTGGCCGGCGGGTTCGCGGGCGTTTTAGGAAGACCTTTCGCCGGCGCTTTCGAACCGCTGGCCGGTTTCGCGGCCGCGGATGTCGTCTTGGCTCCCATGGGCGATTCCGCTTTAGGCCCCGTTATACCGGCTTCGGACGGGAGCGTATCCGGGGCCGACACGGACGCCAGGTCCACCAGTTCAAGCCCGATCTCGTTGAAGCGCGGCGTTTCCGCCGCGATGGCCTTGGACAACCTGCGGAATCCGGTCTCGCTGAACGGCAATACCAGCACGGCTTCGCCGGACTTTTGCGCGAGGGCGGTTTTGCGCGCCAGTTCCTCTTCGACATGGGCGCTGTCGCGGAAGGGGGACAAGGTGCGGCTGCGCGCGCCCTGGGCGGCCGCGGCCTGGCGCGCCAGGCTGCGTTGCGATCCCGTCAGGTCCAGGAACACCAGCCTACGCCGGGCGGTGAACTGGAACAGCTTGTCGAGCAGAGGCTGGTTCTCGATGGCGCGATCCCCGTAACGACTCGCGAAACCTTCCGCCTTGGGCAAGCTGTCCATGGCTTTCCCCAGGATGCGATCCACGTCCTCTTTGCCATGATGGATGTAGAGGGCGTTCTTCCCGGGATCGACGTAAGGATAAGCCGAAGGCTCCATCGGCAATTCGGCGAGGATCCCGTCGCGGCCGTCCCCGTCGCGCAAGGCCCGCAAGGCGGGATTGGGATTATACGGATCGATCACCAAGGTCTTGCCCCAATCGGCATCCTTCAGGGACTGGGCCTGGGAGAGGGAAAGGGAATCCAATCCGATGAAGACGACGGCCAGCCGCGCGGCGCCCGCCCGGACCGGGCCGCCCAGGCTGGCGCGCAGTTTGATGCGCTGGCCGTTGGATTCCAGCAGGTACTCCACGCTCTTTCCGGAGGGCCGGGATTCGGCGCCTTGGACCACGACGATGCCGCGGGCGCGGCAGGTTTTCTCGATGTCCAGCGCGTATTCGTAGAGGGGCTTCCCCTTGGGGAGGATGATTTCGAAATAGCCGGGCTTGCGTTTCAGGCTCTTGGGGCCCAGTCCGTTGGCGTGCTCCAGGGGATCGAATAGCCGTTCGTGCCAGCGCCCGCCGCTGGTATCGGCGGAGACGGCGGGGAGAACATCGCCGGAGTCCCTTGCGGGTCCGGAGGGAATGACGCTATCCGCGGGGGCATGGGAGCCGATGGACGGCATTAAGGAATGGGGTAGGACGCGACCCGCCAACCGGCCCAGGGCGATGAGGCCCGCGGTAAGGACGATGAAGATCAGGAGTTTCCGGACAACGCCCATCGCAGGTCCCGCCAAGATAGAAAATCCGCCCCGCTGAACTATCATTATCGCATGCTGATTGCCGCTCTGTGCGGCGCCACCGCGGTCGGAAAGTCCGCCGTGGCCCTGCGCCTGGCCCGGGCCAACGGGTTCGAAATCATCTCCGCCGACTCGCGTCAGATCTACCGCGGCCTTTCCATCGGAACCGGCGCGCCCTCGGCCGAAGAATTCGCCTCCGTCCCGCACCATCTCCTGGGCATCCTCGATCCATCCCAGGCTTTTTCGCCGCGCGCCTTCCCGCCGTTGGTGCATGCGCTTTTGGACTCCCGTCCTGAAACGCGCTTCCTCATCGTGGGAGGTACCGGCCTGTATCTCAAGGAACTGTTCTTCCCGTCCCCCTTCGATCGAGGGCCCACGCCCGAAGCCGTCAAGAACGAAGTGCAGGAACGGC
Organism: Fibrobacterota bacterium; assembly: GCA_019509785.1. NCBI lineage: Bacteria > Pseudomonadati > Fibrobacterota > Fibrobacterota bacterium. The sequence goes on from JAEKLQ010000022.1 coordinate 273,861, forward strand.
TGCGCGTCCTAGGCGCGCCGGCATTGCACGCCCAGTTGGCCGCGGTCGATCCCGAAGCCGCCGCTTCCGTGCATCCCAACGACGCCTACCGCATCGCCAAGCGCTGGGAAAACCTGGTCCTGATGGGGGAGAGTTATACGAGCCTGGCAGGACCGGCCGTGCGCGATCCGCGTCTTGCCGATGTCCCGCTCATCTGCCTCGATCGCGAGCGCGAGGATCTGTACCGGCGCATCGACGCGCGCGTGGAAGACATGCTGCGCTCGGGCTGGCTCGAGGAAGCCCGGGCCCTCTCAGCCGATCCCGCTTGGAGCGCTTCGCCCGCCTCCAGCTCGCTCGGCTACGCGGAAATGACGGAGGTGGCGGCAGGACGTCTGAGCCAATCCGCGGCCTTGGCGGCCATTCAGAAGCGCACCCGTAACTACGCGAAACGGCAGCGCACTTTTTTCCGTCGCCAATTACCAGGAGCCCTCCAGTGGGAGGCGCACGCGTTCGAGGCCTTGTGCGAAAGCCGCGACTGGCAATGGGAATCAGTGTCGGCCGGCCTGAGAACCGCCCCAAACAGCGAAGAATCGGGGCTTTAAGGCCGCCCTTCCCTTGACGCGGAACCTGGTCCAAGCTACTTTTGCACCCCTGTTTCGGGTCCGTAGCTCAGTTGGTTAGAGCATCGCTCTGATAAGGCGGGGGTCGGCAGTTCAAGTCTGCCCGGGCCCACCATCAGGCTCCCCTTTCTTCTGAAATCGTGAGATTTCGGGAGATCGAGGGAGACCAGATGGCCCCCCATTAGGTCTTCACCCTACGAAGGCCTCTCTCCTACTCCGAAAAAGTGGACGCTTTGTGGACACCCCGTCACAATCAACCGGGTGCCTTGGGCGGGTTCTCTGTTGTAATGCATGCACCGTGGTTCCTAGTGGAACACGAATCCGGAATTTTCTCGAAACGAAAATTTATGGTTACCTCCATAGGACTTGTGGGCGGGCGGCGTTTTTATAGACTGAGTGAAGGAGGGCGCTATGTCACAGATGTCTTATGGCCACAGGCCAGATCTTCCAAGTGTTCCAACCACGGCGGAGGCATTGGTGTTCGAGCAGAACACATTCCTTATCAAATGCGCTCAGCATGCAGGCGTGCAAAACATAGATTCACTCTTGTTCGGGGAAATAGGACAAGCCTTCGTTAGAAAAGACCCAGAAGGTTATGCGAAGTACGTCAGGTATCGAGATATCCTAGACCGGATGTACTTCACGTGGAAGTCGCTGGAAGGGGCCGACAAGCTTTACGACTTCGAGGCGAACACGCAGTTGTTCGCTTGGGATGAACAACGAAAACATTTGCGGTCTCAGTTGTTGGGGATCTGATCGTGCCATTGTATAACATCGACCGTGAACGGGTGACGTATATTCCGCATCACTCACATTACATGATCTGGAGGGATAGGCTGGAACGGGCGGGGCAGTTGCAGCCCATGATGGACAAGTTGAATGACATCGTGAGCGGCGGTGAAGTTCATACAAGCAGTTGGATTCCGGGTGATGATTGGGAGAAAAGCGGGTTTCAACCGATATTTGTGATTGCGGCCCAAGGGGTGTATGAGCACGCAGCGTTTTGCTTTGGACTATTGCTGTGGGAAGTGATGATGCGTCGAGATGAAGATGAAAGATGGTGTTTCATCAAGAACGAAAACATTCGGGGAATGGTGTATTTCAGGGCGACATGGTAGGAAGGAGACCGTATGGCATTGCCGAAAAGGATCAAAGCGGATGAGTTGGAAGCGGAAGGGTTTGTTATTCAGCGGGCTGAGGTGGCGAAGCACGAAAAATGGCATAGCTTCCGATACCTTTGCTATGGATGCAAAGATTGGGTGAGCCAAGCCAGCGTAACTGATGACGGGAGCAAAGATGGAAAGGAGCACCACTATTGCAGAAGTTGTTACGTCAAGATAGGGCGCCCCAACTACATCTTGGCGTGAGAAGAATGGTTCTGTAGTGGACCGCCTTCATGGACAACCTCAGCACCGGTGTCGTCTTCCGCAAGCCGGGCGAGCGAGGTCAGGGGAAGCTTGCGGCTATATTTTGAGC